>NZ_JAXEXL010000003.1:0-44560 GCF_034113385.1 Atopobium sp.
ACATACCGCTCATACTGCATGCCTTCTGCATTGACCACATCATCAAGATAGGCAAACTGCTTGCCATACTCATGAGCAAACCAATCAATTTTGCCGCATACTTCGGTTGCCGATAAAAGCCACAGCTTGTCATCAGTTGTACTTACTGCAGACGCATCACGGGCATTACCTGCATTGTTAGTTGCTTTTTTAACAGGCACAAGTACAGATTGAAGCTCATGAGGAAGCTGAGGCAGTTCAGTAGAAGCAAGCCAGCTGCGCATCTGTGATGCTTCCCAACCACCGGCATTATCGCCATTGCTGTTCATGCTCTGCTGACCAAGTGCTTGTTTAGTTACAAAAGTTAAGCCTGCTTTGCCCGAGCCATCGGACTTATCGTCATGACGAATGCCCACAAGTTGGGCAGATGCAACGCTACCATCGCGCAGCTCAATGCGAACCTCTTCATTGCTTAAAGCGCCATGCTCATCCACAAGCTTATACTTTTGCGCAATTGAGCGCGCTGCATCATCAGTTGGAGCAGCAGCAATTTCCTTGGAAATCTGAGAAAGTTCACTCCAGCTATAATCATCAAGACTCTTTTCTTGAGGAGCATTTTGCTGAGCAAGAATATCCGTCGTATTTGCAGAGCCTTGAATAAACGGAAGCGGTGTGCCTGTATAAGCAATATAAACCGCCGCTGCACCAATTGCCACAATGAGCAATGACACCACAATACGAAGTGCTTTTCCAAAACTCACAAGGAACCTCCCATTCGCCATGCACGAGGCACCATAAGATTTTGGAATGTCCTAATGGCATAGCGATCTGTCATACCAGCGATAAAATCGGCTACTTGTATCTCTGGTTTATCTTGGTCATGAATGCGATATTCTGCAGGAATTGCCTCCATATGCTGCACAAAGTAGAAAAACAGTACATAAATAAGCTGATTTGCCTTAGGTTCTTCCACTTTCGCATCACTTTTTGTATAGATATTGTCATTCAAGAAAGAACGCAGGTCCATCATAGCCTCAAACACCTTGGGAGACATACGAATGGTGTCACTGTTTTGGCTGGTAGCGATCACATCTTCCACCATGGTGGCAATACGTTGCGATGAAGAATGCCCCAATACCTGGCGTGGTCCATACGGCAAGTCGTCCTCAGTCAAAAGACCAGCTCGCGTAGCGTCATCAATATCATGAGAAACATAGGCAATACGATCTGCCAATGCAACAATCTGCCCCTCTAATGTCATTGCCTTTTGCTTGCCCGTATGACAAACAATGCCATCTACAACTTCACGCGTCAGGTTAAGACCTTTGCCGTTTTTCTCGAGAAAATCAACGATACGAGCACTTTGCTCATTATGCTTAAAAATAAGAGACTCCTGAGTCATGCCCACTTGGTCTATAGACTGCTGATGAATCTCTGCTAAAGCCTTAGAAAGCGTACGCTCCCCCGTATGACCAAACGGTGTGTGACCAAGATCATGACCTAAGCCAATAGCTTCCGTGAGGTCTTCATTAAGACGCAAAGGACGAGCAATATCACGTGCAATCTGCGTAACCTCAAGTGAATGCGTAAGGCGCGTACGATAATGATCTCCCTCAGGCGCTAGAAAAACCTGTGTTTTGTGTGCCAAACGCCGAAAGCTTTTGCAATGCAAAATACGGTCGCGGTCACACTGGAAGTTAGTACGATATACATCTGCTTCCTCTTCATGCAGACGACCGACAGTTTCATCAGAAAAGGCTGCATACGGAGACAAGATGTCATGCTCGCGTTGTTCGAGCACTTCTCTATACGCCAGCTGAGTTTGATGAGACATACTTTCTCCTTTCTGCTAGCAGTGTAACAGAACACTTCCTGTATGCAGCAAGAAGGGAGGAGTTTTGCAACCCCTCCCCTTACAGGACTCTTAAAGATGCTTATGCATCAAGTTTGATGGCGCCACCATTTGCCAAAATCTTAGCCTGAGCAGCCGTCAGACGTGCAATGGGCACACGATAAGGCGAGCAGCTTACATAGTCCAAGCCATCCTCATAGTAGGTATGAATGGACTCAGGATCGCCACCAGTCTCACCGCAAACACCACAAACTATGCGCGGATTAGCAGCGCGGCCACCTTCCAGAGCAATCTTGACAAGCTTGTTTACGCCAGAGTCAAGTGTCTCAAAAGGATTGGAGGACAAAATCTTGCGACGAAGATAGGTTGGAATAAAGGCACTCTCAACATCATCGCGAGAAAAACCAAAGGTAGTCTGCGTAAGGTCATTCGTACCAAAGCTGAAGAAATCAGCATATTTACCAACCTCGTCTGCCTCAAGAGCAGCGCGTGGAAGCTCAATCATGGTACCAATGGGAATGTCGAGCTCAATACCATAGCGAGCACTTACTTCCTCAATGTCCTTCTCAATCTGAGAACGAAGCTGAATGAGCTCCTCAGCAGTAGATATCAAGGGCACCATTACCTCAGGCTTGGGGTCAAGCCCACGACTCTTGAGTTCTGCAGTAGCAGATGCAATGGCACGAATCTGCATGTCAATAAGCTCAGGATAAACAATACCCAAGCGGCAACCACGCAGGCCAAGCATGGGATTAGCCTCAGCCATAGAATCAATACGACGCAGCAAATCGCGCTTCTCGGCAATTTGAGATTTGGGGGCGCCTTGCTCCTCCATGTGAGCAATTTCCACATCAATGCTGCGAGGATTATCCAAGAACTCATGCAGAGGTGGATCAAGCAAGCGAACAATAACCGTACGGCCATTCATAGCTTCAAACATGCCTAAGAAGTCACCCTTTTGGGCATCAAGAAGCTGACCAAGAGCATGCTCTTTAACGCCATCAGACTCAGCCAAAATGAACGACTGAATAATCTGCTTGCGCTCACCCAAGAACATATGCTCGGTACGGCACAGACCAATACCTTCTGCACCAAAATCGCGAGAAAGCTGGGCGTCCTCAGGATTATCTGCATTAGCACGAACGCCCATGTTGCGTCCACGAGAAGCATCTAGGCGAACCTCATCTGCCCACTCGAGAATAACCTCAAGATCACCAGTAAGATCAGGGCGAACCAGCGCAACCGAGCCCAGAACCACGCGACCAGTGGTGCCATCAATAGAAATAACATCGCCTTCATGCAAAACAACATTGGTACCCGAGACGCGTGCTTCCTTACGAGTGGCATCAATCTTGAGCGCCTCTACACCACACACGCAAGGAGAACCCATACCACGAGCAATAACGGCAGCATGGCTTGTTTTGCCACCATGACTGGTAAGAATACCTTCCGCAGCAACCATGCCCTTAAGGTCATCTGGATTGGTTTCCCAACGAACCAAAATGCATGGACGATTTTGCTCGGCAAACTTAACAGCGTCATCAGACGAGAAAACAACTTCACCAACAGCGGCGCCAGGACTTGCATTAAGACCGGTTGCTAAAACATCAACCTTTGCGCTTGGATCAAGTTGTGGATGTAGCAATTGATCAAGCTGAGCAGGATTAACACGAAGAACGGCTTCTTCTTTAGAGATACGTCCTTCACGCTGCATGTCAATGGCAACTTTAAGAGCAGACAAAGCAGTACGCTTACCAACACGGGTCTGAAGCATCCAGAGTTTACCTTGCTCGATAGTAAACTCAATATCCATCATGTCACGATAATGGTCTTCCAATACCTCAAAGATATGGAAAAGCTCCTCACCAGACTCCTTAAAAGCAGGCATCTTTATAAGGTCACCAATGGGTTCTGTGTTACGAATACCTGCAACAACATCCTCACCTTGGGCATTAACCAAGAAATCACCGTAACGCTCGTTGGTACCATCCGCAGGGTTACGAGTAAAGGCAACACCCGTGGCAGAAGTCTCGCCTTTGTTGCCAAAAACCATAACCTGTACGTTTACAGCAGTACCAAGATCATCAGATATTTTGTTTTGCTTGCGATACAGAATGGCGCGACCATTCATCCAGCTACCAAATACTGCCTCAATAGCAAGCTTAAGCTGCAGATGAGGGTCTTGTGGGAACGATACCTTACCAGAGCCATCCACTACCTCAGGATGCTCTTTGGCGTCTACATGTTTAGAGAAAATCTCTTTAAACTGAGCTGCCAAATCCTTAAGATCATCAGCAGTTAAATCGGTGTCACTCTTAACGCCCTTGGCCAATTTACGAGAGGTAAGAGCATTCTCAAATAAATCAGCATCTACGCCCATAACAACGTTAGAGAACATCTGAATAAAGCGACGATATGAATCCCAACCAAAACGAGGATTTTCTGTCTGAGCAATAAGACCGTTAACAGAAACATCGTTAAGACCAAGGTTAAGCACTGTGTCCATCATGCCAGGCATTGAGAATGGTGCGCCAGAACGAACGGAAACAAGCAAGGGATTATGTGGATCGCCGAGTTTCTTGCCCATACGCTGCTCAAGATCTTCTCGAGCTGCAGCAATCTCGTCCAGAACAGCCTGGTCAGTCCACGTGTTACCAGCGCTTGAATACGCTACACAAGTCTGACAAGTAATGGAAAATCCTGGAGGAACCGGAAGACCAATGCGAGCCATCTCGGCAAGGTTTGCACCTTTACCGCCGACAATGTACTTGGCTTCATCGACTGTTTTTCCTGCTGCTTCAGTGACGTCAACACCTGTTGCGTCCTTACCGAAGCGGTAAACATGCTTTGTATCAGCCATTTACACTCCTTGGGTCCATGCACACAGCGTATGCAACCAACTCACGCTTTACACGATAAGTCCTAGTCCAATTGTTACCAATGGCAACAAATTTGGGACAGCGAAAACCGCTCATAGGCTCATATTTTCCGTGGACGGATAAAAAGGAACTCAATATTGGTACTGAGTTATAAAAACAGGAGATGCTGTGAACATCTCCTGTATATACCATGTATACAAAGTTGAGCTTTTGTGTATAAGACTCTGACTTACTCTGCCAAAGCAGCACGCGTCTTACGAATTGACTCTATATGCTCAATAATTTCGGACGCAGTTTCCTCCACAGCTTTGCCTTCAGTGTTAATAATGATGCAGCCAAGGCGCTTCATAAACTTACGAGCATCGTCCTGTTCCACATCAATTTCCTGTGGATCTGCATAGGAGCCAGCAATGGCAAAGGCAGCATCATCAGACAAACGACGTTGACGAATTGCCGCTAAAACGTCTGTAGAAGATACCAGACCAAAAATATTGGAGGGGTTTACACTCAAAAGCTCTGCGGGAGGCTCCACACCCAAGGCAAGAGGTACATTTGCCACCTTGAAACCAAGGAAAGCAAGATACATGGACAAAGGCGTTTTAGAGGTACGAGAAACACCAACCAAAATAACATCCGCTTTGTCCAAATCTTGAGGATTACGACCGTCATCATGCTCAACAAAGAACTCCATAGCCTCAACACGACGGAAGTAACGATCATCCGTGTTGTGAATAACACCAGGAATATTCTTGGGTTCTTCACCCGTTAGGCTCGACATCACGGTAATGGCAGGACCCATCAAATCAATTGAAGGGATGCCACGGTGATCAAGTTCACGACGAACATCAGCACGCAAACGAGCATCAACAATGGTATGGAATACAGCCGTTTGCTTATCAGGGTCACTCAAGCTATCCAGATACCCGCGCACCTGTTCGATGTTAGAGACCTTTGCCAAGCGCTCAATACGAATGGATTCATCAGGAAATTGACAGGCAGCAGCATTAACAACTTCACTTGCTGTGTCACCCAAAGAGTCAGACAAAATATGTACGACGGGCACGTCTTCACAGACTGTGTCGTCCACAAGATCAAAGTTTGCCTTCACGTCACGTATTCCTTTCAACAAGCACCTAGTTCTTGCGAACCAATGCTCCAATATTAGCTACATCTGCGAAGACGCTGCAAAAACGATTGAGCAGCCTCAAGCGATTAGTTCTAACTGTATCATCCTTGTCCATAACCATGACTTCATCAAAGAATCGGTCGATGGACTCCTTAAGCTGGGCAAGCGCGCGTAATGCTGCAGCAAAGTCTCCAGATTCCATCGCTTCTCCAACGTTTTTCTCGCCAGCAATAATGGAATCAAGGAGCTGCTGCTCGGGTTCTGTAAGGATGGATACATCAACCTGGCTGCCCAAAGAAGCATCTGCCAAATGAGAAGCGCGAGCAAAAGCGCCAGCCAAGGCCTGGAAAAGCTCTGGCTCAGTTGCACGCGCTTGATCGAGCGCAGCAACACGATTGAGAAACTCTTGTGGATCGATAATCTGAACAGCAGAGACTGCCTCAATGGTATCGGTCTTGGCGCCTTCATCCTTGGCAATTGTTGCCAAGCGACCCATAAAGAAAGTGGCTATTTGTGCAGCAACGCTATCTTTATCAAAAGAGATGCCTTGCGCCGCAAGACTATCAAGTGCGCAATTGATAAGCGCGCGTAAACTCATAACAGGAAGCTCGCGCAAAAGTGCAATGATGCCAATAGCGGCGCGACGCACCGCAAAAGGATCAGAAGATCCAGTTGGAGGTTCACCAATAGCAAACAAAGCAGTTACCGTGTCCAGCTTATCTGCCAAGGCAACAAGCTTGCCATACGTGTTTTCAGGCAGAACATCACCGGCAAAACGAGGACGATAATGCTGTGAGACTGCCACCGCTACCTCAGGGTTTTCCCCTGCTGCTGCCGCATAATAACCACCCATAACACCTTGTTGGCTCGTAAATTCAATGACTGCTTGGCTCACTAAGTCTGCCTTTGCCAAATGAGCAGCACGAACAACATGAGCGATTTGAGCATCATCCAGATTGATGGCCAAAGCCGCAGCGCGAGCAATACGTTCTATACGGTGAACCTTTTGGAGCACGGTGCCAAGTTTTTCTTGGAATACCACGCAATCCAGACGCTGAACAAAGTCATCCAGAGGAACCTTACAATCTTCCTCATAGAAAAATTTAGCATCATCCAAGCGAGCACGAACCACACGCTCATTGCCATTTACAATAGTTGCTTCACAAGCAGGATTACCATTGGAAACAATAACAAACTCACGAGTAAGCTTACCGTCAGCGTCATAGATGGGGAAATAGCGCTGGTTGGAAAGCATAGATTCGCAAATAATCTCGTTAGGAACAGCCAAGAATGCCTCATCAAACGTACCAACCATAACGCTAGGCCACTCACACAAATTAACTACCTCATCAAAAATGCGCTGAGGAGTATCAACATGACTGCCTGGGCGCGCTGCTTCTACCTGAGCAATCTGTTCACGAATCACCTGAGTGCGTGCTTCTGCAGAAAGAACGTATGCGTCTTTGAGGACCTTCTCGTATACATCAGGAGAAGCAACTGTATAGATGCCCTCAGAAAGCACGCGATGACCACGCGTAGTGTTTGAAGACGTGACATCACCATACGTTACTGGCACAACTTCAGACCCCAGCAAGGCACAAATCCAACGAATGGGGCGCACAAATGATTCACGCACACAACCCCAACGCTGACTACGATAGTTAGGCCACTCAATAGCGCCGATAAGATCGTGGCAAAGCTGCGTCAAAATGGGCAAGGCGGCGCGCGAGGCAATGTTATTCTCTGCAAACACATACTCACGACCATCGGCATCTACCCTACACAGCAACTGAGTAGCGTCAATACCAAATTTGCGAGCAAACCCCATGGCAGCCTTGGTGTAATTGCCCTGCTCATCAAAGGCAACAGCCGTTGCAGGGCCACGTTTTACCTCATGGATTTCCTCAGTTGCCGTCGAAAGATCCTGGACTACAATGGCCAGACGACGAGGACTGGTAATAACACGAACAGAGCCATAGGAAAGACCAGCTTCACTCAGACCTTGAGTCATAAGTTTGCTTAGTTGAGTACGTGCGTTAATCAAAGGCGCTGATGGCATTTCTTCAGTGCCAATTTCAAGCAAAAAGTTCTGCGTCTGAGCCATTAGGCTACCTCCCCTGCCTGCTTGGAAGTATCAGATACACTGGCAACTTCTGCTAAATAACACTCACAGCAGAGTTTAGCCACGGTGCGAACACGTAAAATGTAATTAGCGCGTTCAGTAGCAGAAATGGCACCACGAGAATCAAGTAAATTAAATGCATGGCTGCATTTCATAACACAATCATAGGCAGGAAGAGGAAGGTTACGATCAAGACAGGCATGGCACTCTGCCTCATACTCGTCAAACTTACGACGCATTAAAGCTACATCTGCCACTTCAAAATTATAGGTAGAAAACTCACGCTCATTCTCGAGAAATACTTCGCCATAAGTCATGGGCGTTCCATCAGGCAAATAACTCCAAACTATGTCATATACCGAATTAACACCCTGTGCATACATGGCAATGCGCTCGAGGCCATACGTAATCTCAACAGGAATGGGATTAACCTCAATACCGCCTACTTGTTGGAAGTAGGTAAACTGAGTAACCTCCATACCATCCATCCAGACTTCCCAGCCTAGACCCCAAGCACCAAGTGTAGGACTTTCCCAGTCATCTTCTACAAAGCGTACGTCATGCTCTGCAGGGTCAAGACCAATAGCCTTCAGTGAATCCAGATACAGCTCTTGAGAATCAGAGGGAGAAGGCTTAAGAATTACCTGAAATTGATAATAATGCTGCAAACGATTGGGGTTCTCGCCATACCTACCATCAGCAGGACGACGACAAGGCTGTGGGTAGCAAGTACGCCAAGCAGCAGGGCCAAGCGAGCGCAAGAGCGTTGCAGTATGGAATGTACCAGCACCAACCTCACTATCGTAGGGCTGCATGACCGTACACCCTTGTTTTGCCCAATAATGCTCAAGCGCCAAGATCATATCTTGGAATGTAAGAGGCGTATTACTCATATGCCACATACCTTTCCTCATGCAATTACAACATACTTGCGTCTTCAAAGGGCCAATAAATAAACAGGCAACGAGACGTAATGTTAGCTACGGGAACAGGACCAAAATAACGAGAATCCAATGAATTCGTACGATTATCTCCCATAACCCATACATATCCTTTTGGAACAGTGTAAGGATAGGACAAACCACCTTCTACAGCGACTTGATCTAGAGGATATGAAAGCTTACCAGCAGTATACGGTTCATCCAACGCCTTGCCATCAACCACAACCTTACCCTCTTGCAATGCAACTGTTTGACCACCAGTAGCAATAACTCGCTTTACGAGAATAGTTGTATTATCCTCAGGACTTTTAAACGTAACAATGTCCCCGGCCTTTGGCTCCGCAAAACGATAGGTGATTTTCTCGCCCACCAACCGATCACCCAATTGGATGGTTTGCAGCATAGAGCCTGAAGGGACAAGATACACTTCCGCCACAAACGTGCGAATAAACATAGACAATACTAAGGCAGCAATCACAACGCCCAATGTCTGCACAAACCATGGCACATTCTTTTTTGGCGTCTCAATCTTTTTTGTTTTCTTGTCGATAGGCTCATGGGGCTTATCGATAGTGTCGAGACTCATCCTTCTCCTTTATCTGAGCATCCAATAGCCGCTGTACAAACAGACGCTCCTCTTTAGATAGAGTAGCGTGTGCAAGCAAGTCAGGACGGCGTAAAACAGTACGT
The DNA here is from genome assembly GCF_034113385.1 of Atopobium sp. Taxonomy (NCBI): domain Bacteria; kingdom Bacillati; phylum Actinomycetota; class Coriobacteriia; order Coriobacteriales; family Atopobiaceae; genus Atopobium; species Atopobium sp. The sequence goes on from NZ_JAXEXL010000003.1 coordinate 9,590, forward strand.
TCCAGAGCATTTGCACGTCTCCATGATGCAATCTTGCCATGATCACCCGAAAGAAGTACATCAGGAACGTCCATGCCACGATAGCTTGAGGGTCTGGTGTACTGCTCATATTCAAGCAATCCGTCAGAAAAAGATTCGTCTTGTGAACTCATCTCATCCCCAAGCGCTCCAGGCAAAAGGCGTACCAGAGCATCTACTACAACCATACAAGCAAGTTCTCCACCAGTAAGTACGTAGTCTCCTAGTGAAAGCTCTTCATCTGCCAAAGAATACGCACGCTGATCAATACCCTCGTAACGACCACACATAAAGACAATATGGGGCTTTTTGCTCAAACGCTCAGCTACCTGCTGGGTAAACGGCGTACCCGTAGGAGTAAAAAATACTACGTAGGGTTTCTCGGCAGATGCAGCAACTATATCATCAAGCGCCTCAAAGATGGGAGCAGGCTTCATAAGCATGCCAGCGCCACCACCAAAAGGCGCATCATCTACTGTTTTATGACGGTCATGCGTCCAGTCACGTAAGTTATGAGCCGTAAAAGAAAAAATACCCCGCGCCTGAGCTTTGCCTAAAATTGATGCGCCAAAATAAGAATCAAATACCTCAGGAAATACGCTAAGAGCTTCGTAAGAATGCTTCATTACCAGCTCCTTTAGTACTCGATAAGTCCATTGGGGACAGTCACATGAAGAGCGCCTTGCTCATCAAAGCCTAAAACAAATTCTGCAACCGCAGGAAGCAATACCTCATCAAAAGGTCCATGAATAACCCACGTATCCTGAGAAGGGCCACGCATAATTTCTTCTAAAATACCCAAATAACCCGCCTGCTCGTCATAGACTTCCTTGCCGATAAGAACATTGGGATCTTGAAAGTCTATATCTTTGGGCAAATCCCTTACATGAGCCATAAGGATCTTGCCCACCAGTTCTTCTGCGTGGGACATATGCATAACTTCTTTAAGTTGGACCAGTTGGCCAGAACTGCTATCACAAGCAGACTGCACTGTATACCATCGATCACCTTGTAACTCAGGTGGCAGCACACAAATATGCATTCCAGAATGCAAAAGAAGGGGAAGGCCGTCTGTAGGAACACATACGACCTCCCCCTTTTTGCCATGTGTCTTTACCACGCGAGCTATGGGTTTAAGCTCTTCAAACAATGTTAGATACCTAACCTAGAACTTCTACCTCAACTGACGTGCCAACGCGTTGGCCTAATGCACGCGCAAGGGTACGAATTGCTTTAATAGTCCGCCCGCGCCTACCAATTACTTTGCCTGTGTCTTCTTCAGAGCACGATACCTCGATGAGCGTTCCATCGTCGCTATCGGTAACATCAAGCGACACGGAATTGACGTCGTCTACTAAACCGCAGACAACATACTCAACAAGGTCTGCCACCTGATCTGATGGCAAACCCTCAGAGGTGCTTCCCTCAGTAGCCTGAGAGACGTACTCCTCTTCCGCATCAAAAGACATACTTACTCTGCAGACTCTGCAGCGGCAGCAGCAGCTTCCTCAGCAGCAGCGGCGTCCTTTGCAATCTGCTTCTTGGACTTCTTGTCCTTCTTGGAAGGCTCTGGAGCAGCACCGCGAGCAATATCAATGAGGTGAGCAACGGCATTGGTGGGCTGAGCACCCTTAGCTACCCAAGCATCTACCTTCTCAAGATCAATCTCGATGGTCTTGGGAGTGGTGAGGGGGTTGTAGCGACCAACCAGCTCGATGTAACGACCATCGCGAGGCATACGGCCATCTGCAACAACAACGCGGTAGAAGGGACGCTTCTTGGCACCATGACGGGCCAAACGAATCTTGACTGCCAAAGTAAAACTCCTCTTTAAACGAATGCGGCACGTGTAATAAGAATTGGTTTGCCGCAAAGCTACAAAGCAATAGATAATGATATGACATCTGCGCGCATCTGAAAAGCGACATGCAAACTTCGTAAAAAATATGAAAGAAATTCTTATGAACTGCATTTTTTTAGAAACCTGAAAAGGTATATTTATATAGGTACGTTATAAACATCCACACATCACTATGATGTAGCCATAGCAAAAGGAGTTCCAGATGAACATCTTGGTATGCGAAGACGAGAAAAATATGTCCGATGCAATTTGCAAAATATTGGAGGATAACGGCTTTAAAGCAGAAGCAGCTTACGATGGTAAAACTGGTCTAGCAGAAGCAAACAGCGGAAGGTTTGACGCTCTTGTATTAGACATCATGCTTCCCGAGATGGATGGCATGACACTTGTTTCTAAGATGCGTGAGAAAGGCAATTCGCTTCCTGTTTTGATGCTTACGGCACGCACTCAAATTGCCGATAAGGTAGAAGGTCTTAACGCTGGCGCTGATGACTATATGACCAAGCCATTTGAGGGCATAGAACTTGTGGCGCGTGTCCGGGCTCTCACCCGCCGCCAAGGTGACGTGGTAATTGATGAGCTCTCTTTTGGTGACCTTTTGCTTGATCTTTCCACCCATGACCTGCGCTGTGGCGATAAAACCGTACACCTTTCTCAAAAGGAGTACGAAGTTATGGCCATGCTTATGAACTCTAAAGGCAGAATCATTTCTAAGCAGGATCTTCTCACCCGTGTTTGGAATATTGATGGTGATGCTTCCGAGAACTCTGTGGAGGCGTATATTTCCTTCTTACGTAAGAAGATTACGCATCTTAAGTCCACTGTCCACATCACTACCTTGCGTATGCTGGGCTATCGTCTTGAGCAAATTGTTGGAGCCTAACGTCTATAGGATATAAAGTTTGTAGGATACTCTTTACATCATGTTAAAAAGACTTAAAAGGAGCTACATTGTACTGACGAGCGCCCTGCTGGGTGTTATCTTGCTCGTGGTGCTTGGCAGCTCCTTTTATAACACCTACATGCTCATGAATAGCTCTCTTAACCTCACCCTTGACTATGGAGTGAGCGACGCATCCAGTGTTCAGCTGGTCATTGGTAAATCAGATACTGATACTTCCGATCAACGTATTGCATCACACATGTTGGTGGCTCGCGCTGTTTACACTACAGACGGAGAAATGATACAAGAGAAAACTAATTTCTCTCAAGTTGATTCCAGCATTTTAAAATCTATCGTGTCTGAATATGCCGAGAAAGGCACTACCAAAGGTAAGATACCCTCCTCTCATCTTAGTTGGAAAGTCAAACTGCTTTCCGATAAAAACCTGCGCATTGCCGTGGCTGACACGTCTACCGTAGATGTAGTGCTGCAGCGCCATTTGCTCGTAAACGTATCGCTCTTTATTGGCGTCATGTTAGTGCTCATCATGCTGGCACGTGTTATAGCTAACTGGGCTGTCAAACCAGTAGAAAACGCGTGGCTCAGCCAGCGCCAATTTATTGCAGATGCTTCACATGAACTCAAAACTCCCCTAGCGGTTATTCTTGCTAATACACAAATCCTCACCACTCCCCAGAGCAGCATTTCTTCTGAAGACAAGCGGTGGATTACCAGCATCTCTAATGAGGCACATCGCATGCAAACGCTCGTGCAGGCACTTCTCGATTTAGCACGTATGGATGCCGCGGAAGCAGAGGGTACCACCGCACACCCCCACCAAGATGTTGATTATTCTTATATCGTCGAAAAAACCGTCTTACAATTTGAAGCCCTTGCTTTTGAGCGCGGTATTGAAATCGTAACCAATATCACCAACGGAATCCATCTGCATGGTGACGAAGAAAGCCTTGAGCGCATGGTAGGAGTTATTGTGGACAACGCTTGCAAATATGCAAGCGCCAACACCGTTGTAACCGTTACACTTTCCTCGCATTCTGGCCATTCTTACCTGCGCATTAACAATAAAGGTAGCTATATTGCGCCCGAGGATATTCCTCGCGTATTTGACCGTTTTTATCGTACCGATAAAGCTCGCACCACCAAAAAGACAAGCGGTTATGGTCTTGGTCTGGCCATAGCAGCCAACATTGTGCATGAACACAATGGTCGCATCTGGGCAGATAGCACCCATGCCTGCGGAACAACCTTTACGGTAAGCATCTAGCTCTTTACACTAGAGCTATGGTCAATGCACATAACATACCTTCTACGTCTAAAAATGATTCCTGGCACGGTCCAGCTATTGGACTGCTTGATCTTGATGCGTTTTTTGCCTCAGTCGAACAGCTTGATCATCCCCAATGGCGTGGTAAGCCCGTCATTGTGGGTGGTGCTGCCGATAAACGCGGAGTAGTTTCCACCGCATCCTATGAAGCGCGCACATTTGGCGTGCACTCTGCCATGCCATCCGCACAGGCACGTCGCTTATGCCCTCATGCCATTTGGACTCCTGGACATTTTGATAGGTATCGCGAGATGAGCCAAAAGGTCATGGCTTGCATCTTTGATGAAACTCCCTTAATAGAACAAGTTTCCATTGATGAAGCGTTTTTTGACATCACGCCAGGACGCTATTCAAAAGAATCTCCCAAAACTATTTGTGAGCGTATCCAACAACGCGTTTCTCAATTGGGCATTACCTGCTCCATTGGCTTGGGTACCAACAAAACCATTGCAAAAATTGCTTCCGAACGCAAAAAGCCCTGTGGTCTATACGTAGTATATCCGCAGGATAGCATAGCCTTTTTAGCCCCATTACCTGTAAAAGCCATGAGCGGTATTGGCAAAACAGCGGAAGAAAAGCTTCATCACTTAGGAATCTTTACCTTAGGTCAACTTGCACAAGCTGATACTGCAACTATCATGCGAGAGTTTGGCAGCTTTGGCTCTACCATGCTGCTACGTGCCGCTGGTCAAGAAACCAGTACCGTTGCGCCGTTTTTACAAAAAGATGAACCAAAATCTATCTCATCCGAGCGCACTTTTGCGCACGACCTCAGCTCCCCTACAGAGATTTATGCAGCTATCGACCACGTTGCCGAGCTTACTGCAGAACGCCTGCGTGCAAAGCACTACGCGGGTCATACCATCACACTTAAAGTGAAGTTTGACTTTGCTCAGCAAAAGACGGTTCAAACTCAACTTTTCTCCCATACCAATAGCCAATCTGTTTTAGCACGCACTGCCAAAGAGCTCCTACATAAGGTGTGGAAGGAAGGCATGCCCATTCGCCTTCTTGGTATAGGCGTCAGTGAGCTTTCTGGAGCAGCAGCCACGCAGCTTTCACTTTTTGATGCTTCTGTAACCGACACATCCGTTAAACAAAAGGATAGTCTCGACAAGCAAAAACTTGCCGAAACCTATGATCAATTACGTAAACGTTTTGGTTCACAAGCACTAGCTTATGGGCATGACCTGCGCTTTAGTGATTACACCACTGATACCAAACAGTCAGGTGGTAAGGGTAGTCTTTCCTAAACACAAATCTTTGTTACATCCTAATCAAGCGACAACGCTACAACAGGGGCGTCTCCCCACAACTTATCCAAACGATAAAAATCACGTTGTTCAGGTAAAAATATGTTAACTAAAACAACACCATAATCCATTAAAATCCAGGTTTTATCTTCGCGACCTTCAATAGAAATGGGTTTCTCGGCACAATTGATGCCAACCTTTTCTTCAATCTCATCAATAACAGAATCTGCTAAACGGGCATTGGCTGCAGTGCCAATAAGAAAATAGTCACAAATGTCTGAAACCTCAGAAACGTCAATAAGAACCAAATCTTCTATTTTTTTCTCGTTAGCAGCAGCTGCTGCAACTTTTGCAAGCTCTAATGGGGTAACGCTCATGCATGCTCCTTTGTAGTGGCACGTTGCATAACAAGTGTGTTGTAAATATCAGCTGTTCTAGGATACAGGTAGCGATGTGTACTGAGTACATATAAAATACCTTCTACAAAGGTTTCCCAAAACAGGGTATCAAGCTCCCATATACCCACCTGTGCACGCAAGTGCTCCAATGTTTGCGCAGGTGCTCGAAGCGGCTCTATGGCATCTGCAACAAAAACCACTTTATCTAAATCAGACATCTGCTCATCTGCAATGGTATGACGCGCTATGGCTTGCAAGATATCTGCACTTAACTCCGGATACCGCACTGCAAGGGTATGCTGAGCAATAGGTCCATGCACTAACGCACCAACCAAGCGCAAATCTACGCCAAAATCCAAATTGAGATCGCGCGCCTTTTCAAGTTGCGCGGCCACGGGAGCAACTTTCTCCCAATCATGTAAGATACCAGCCACACGCGCTTTAAACGGATCAATATCATACACAAGGGCTAGGTGCTGAGCCGTCTTTGCAACAGACATACTATGTGCAAGTCTATGAGGATTATGCTCCATATGAGCACATACATCAGCTTCATAACGGCGAATCGCTGCAAGCTGCTCTGAGCTATAGTGAGGCTCTTTATCAGGCATGTGATTAGTGTTATGAACGGTTTTGCTGTCCATACAATCCTCGCTTAGCAATGTAACCAATAACCGAGTCTGGCGTTAGATATGCCAATGACTGGCCACCAATAATACGGTTACGCAAATAACTTGAAGAGATAGCTAACGCTGGAACCTCAAGGTACGTCACATCAAAATCAATAGTGGAATTAAAAATAACATCTGTAGCATTATCCAAATCATACCCAGGTCGTGTAGCTGCAACCAAACGTGCCAAACGGGCAATCTTAGAAGCGTCATGCCACTTTACAATGTCGATAATAGCATCGGCGCCTGTAATAAAGTACAGTTCAACGTTGGATGGATACACCTCTCGTAACATACTGAGTGTGTCCGCGGTATAGGTAATGCCTTCACGTTCTATCTCAAAACGACTCGTTACAAAATGTGGGTTATCTGCCGTAGCAAGCAACGTCATAGCATAACGATCCGTTGCAGACGTGACATGCGCGTCTTGTTTAAAAGCAGGGCTGCCTGCAGGCATAAAGACCACAACATCAAGATTAAGGTCTCCAAGTGCCTGTTCGGCAGCCACAAGATGCCCATTATGAATGGGGTCAAAGGTTCCACCCATAATGCCTAAACGATACGTTTTTGCACTATCAGCTCCAAGCACCGGAAGATCAAGGTCTTCAAATACTTGTGCGTCCACCTTCTACTCCTCGTCTACTGTTTGTATGTTTGACGACGCCAAGGACCTAGGATGTATGGCCTCTTCGGATGTCATATCATCCTCATTACAGAGCAACTCATCATCTTCATCGAGAAGCTCGGCGAAGTCATCAGCATCACCAAAACCGTTGTACTCAAATGAATACCCTAAAATGCGAACCTCATCACCGTTCTTGCAGCCAGCCTTTGCAAGCTGATCATCCAAACCAATGCGATCAAAACGATGCTGTAAGTATACAATTGCCTCGTCATTGTCCCAGTCAGTCTGAACAACCATGCGCTCAATGGCAGCGCCCTTAACCTGGAATACACCCCCACCTAGGTTCTCGATGGTAAATGCTTTGTCACGACGCTGACGGCGTGCCTCCCACAGATTGTCATGAGAAGGCGTAGACATATCTACCTGCAACTGCTTACGAAGCTGTGCAACCTCTGTAGCACAATGGCCAACCAGTTCATCCAAGCCCTCTCCCGTTATGGTAGAGATTGCAAAGAAAGGATGACCGTCTTTTGTGGCTGCCTCACGCAGGCGCTGGACTGCATCGTCTGTATGAGGCATATCAATTTTGTTTGCCACAACAATCATGGGACGTTTTGCTAAATCAGACGCATACGCACAAAGCTCATTGTTAATAATGCGATAATCCTCAACTGGATCACGACCTTCAAAACCACCAGTCATATCCACCAGATGAACAAGAAGCGCTGTGCGCTCGATATGGCGCAAAAACTCATGACCCAAACCTTTGCCTTTGCTTGCGCCTTCAATCAAACCAGGAATGTCTGCTACAACAAACGAAGATTCATCGTGAGCACGGACCATACCGAGGTTAGGAATGAGTGTGGTAAAGGGATAGTCTGCTACCTTGGGCTTTGCTGCACTGATTCGTGCGATCAATGAACTTTTGCCAACAGAGGGCATACCCACTAAGGCAACGTCTGCCATGAGCTTCATTTCCAACTCAATCCAATGCTCAATAGCAGGCTCGCCTTTCTCGGCAAATGCAGGAGCACGACGCGTGGAGGTCACAAAGTGAATGTTGCCTTTGCCTCCAACGCCACCAGGGCCAACAATAACCTGTTCTCCAGGATGAGTAAGATCTGCAATCTCATACAAAGGCTGCATAGTCTGCGGGTCAAGTTCACGCACAACAGTGCCAAGAGGCACCTTTAAAATGAGGTCTTTACCATCACTACCATGCTTGCGAGCGCCTTTGCCATGCGTGCCGCGCTCGGCCTTAAAGTGATGCTTGTACCGATAATCAATCAACGAAGAAAGCTGGGGATCTGCCATAACAATGACATCTCCACCACGACCACCATCTCCACCATCAGGTCCGCCCTTTGGCACATGAGCTTCTCGACGAAAAGACATGCAGCCAGCACCACCATTGCCACCAATGACATTGATGCGAGACATATCTGTAAACATAGACATAGAGCCTCCTTTTGGCGACTCAAAGAAAATCAATCTTGCTCTTAGTGTAACGTTCCAACAACTAAGGTTATGTTACCTCAGCAGCAATCGTGCCACCAACGACACAACTACATACAAAACGAGACCCCCGACTAAGCCGGAGGTCTCGCACTCATTACCAATGTTCTTTGTTATGCCTGTGCAGGAATAACAGAAACAGTGTGCTTGATGCCCTTTTTGAACTCTACCGTGCCATCAACAAGAGCAAACAGGGTGTCATCCTTGCCACGGCCTACGTTAGCACCAGGGGTAATGTGGGTACCACGCTGACGAACGATAATCTGACCGGTCTTGATTGCCTGGCCACCATAAATCTTGGTGCCAAGACGTTGTGCGTTAGAGTCGCGGCCATTACGAGAGGAGCCGAGACCTTTCTTGTGAGCCATGTTAACCTACCTTCTACTCAACTAGGAAATACTCGAACTACTCTGCTGCGGACTCGTCAGCAGTAGATGCAGCCTTAGCGGCACGAGGCTTAGCAGGAAGCTTTACAATGGAAAGCTTGGTAAGGTTCTGCCTGTGGCCATTAAGACGATGATAGCGCTTACGCTTATGGAACTTGAAGACGAGCTGCTTCTCGCCCTTGAATTGCTCTACGACCTCTGCTTGTACAGACATCTTAGAGACCTTCTCAGGATCAACAATAACGGTCTTGCCATCGCTGAGCATGAGGACGTCAAGCTTAACCTTATCGCCAGGCTGCGCGTCGAGCTTCTCTACGTCGATGACGTCGCCCTTGGCAACCTTATACTGCTTGCCGCCAGTCGTAATGATTGCGTACATGTTTAATGCCCTTCATTGCTATGAGTGAGTGCAACAGCTGGTAACTTTATCATCGCTTGACAGCTTGGTCAACAAGAAAATCCAGCTAACTGATGTTATTCACTACAAAAACTCATGAACTACACTTACCAACACAGATTAGAATACTAAGAAGACAAACACAATAGTTTTACAAGTGGCTGCTTTCATCAGACATCCATGTTTTTCCTCTTAAAAGGCTCTTGCAAACTTAAGCACACAAAGGATGTTGAGAAAAGCTTGGGCTTTTGCCTACTCTTGCTGAATATGATCTTCAAGCTCAAAGCGCGCTGCTAAAGTACGACCGGTAGAAACAGTTCCCCCAAAACCAATACCTGCTTTTGCCACAATACCCATAAAAGGAACAGCCCCCAGCAAGGCACGAGCAGCACTGCGATACACCATGCCAGCACCAACAACCGCTGCAATATCACCCATACGTGAAAAATCTCGTTCACGACCATAGACCTGTGCAATATCAAGTGCTAAACGCATTTGATTAGTGGTCATAATTGGCATATCTGCACCAGGAATAAAGTTTATAGCACCAACAGCAGCATTTTGAAGAGCGCAGCTATGTACCAGTTGTTGTACTTTTGCCTTGCGCGCAAAACAAAAGGCGCGGGCAAACGCAATGCCTTTCTCGGCAAGTACTGCAACAACCCATGAAGCCAATTTTTGTTTAAGCACAGAAGCGTCAGAAGCAGCAATCAATCCCATAAGAGCCTCATCAGATTCAGAAAAAAGCGCAGGAACCTCTACACTTGAGCGAGCAAGCAGTGCACAAGGTACTTGATTTTCTACGTAGTGAGCCACAACATGAGCAGCAGCCTCATTGTTTTGTCCGCATACCACAAAACAGACATCACAATCTGTTGCAGGATGCACACTTGTGGGGCTATCTACTGCCGAAGCAATGCCTAAGATACGCAGCTGAGCTTGTGGGTCAGCAGGAACAAAGAGTGTTTTTACAGCATTGATAATGAAGTTGGGTGCGCTCATATCCACATATACATGAACACGGATAGGTTTTACGCTCTTTGATGTCATACATACTGTGGCAGCGTTCTTAAACGTATCTACTGAGGGTTTTGAAATACGCATACCACTCCTTATGCCACCTTTGTCCTATGTAAATAAATACTCTGGACAACGCCGATTGCCATGAGTTGCACCACCATGGAAGACGAACCAAAACTAATAAACGGCAAAGGAATACCAGTAATGGGCATGATGCCAATGCACATACCCACGTTTTCTAAGAGCTGGAACGACCACATGGCAACAATACCAACTAAAACAAGCTTACCAAAGGGAGACTCCAACTTAAGTGCCAATCGAATTGCAGAAAAGATAAGCACAGCAAACAGTGCCAGCAAAATGACAGCACCAACAAAACCAAACTCTTCCGACAACAATGCAAAGACAAAATCGGTGTGGGCCTCAGGCAAAAAGCCACCACCTGCCTGCGTAGCATTGCCAATGCCCTTACCAAAAAAGCCACCAGAACCTACCGCAATCTTGGATTGCAATAAGTTATAGCCATCTCCTGTTGGGCTCACATTTGGATCTACAAAAACAATAAGACGATTGAGCTGATATTCCTTAAGCAGATGCGGAAGACCAGGTGTCATAGAGGTAATAATGATAAGAGCTGAGCCTACAATAATAAGAGCAATGGTGACGAGCACCCAACTTCGTCGTGCTCCAGCGCAAATAATAATGGCTGCACCAGACACCAAAATAACAAGGCCAGTTCCTAAGTCTGGCTGGGTAAGGATAAGCCCAAAAGGAATAAGAAGATATACACAAAGACGTACATAATCACGTAAGGATTCAATTTTGCCATTGTACTGCGCACTCAGCGAGGCCATTAAGAAAATAGTAACGAGCTTTGCTATCTCGGATGGCTGCATACGCAGATGAATAAAAGGAATCTGCACCCAGCCAGTAAGTCCCTTTGCAGAATAAGACAGACCAGGAATCTTAGGCATGAGCATCAAAGCAATATCAATTGCCAACAATATATTGGTCATGTTGGCAAGGTTCCTGTAGTCATAACGACGAATGACAGCAGCACCCATAAAACCAATGCCAACACCCAGCATTTGACGGGGCCATGATGCCTCAGGAATGGTCAAAGAGGCAGACCAAACAACCAACAATCCGTACACACATAACAACAAGGCAGGAAGAAGATTGGCTAAGTAGTACTTACCAAAACGATGTTTAGCTGGTCTTATACGAGCATGAGAAGGCGACTTACCGGCATCGCCTCCAAACATGGATGACAAAATACTGCCAAAGCCAATATCCGATAGGCTTCCTTTTGGTGTCTCGATAGCCACTGCTCCCCCTCTCAAATATCTGCTAGTGCGTCTCGATATCTGCCGAATCACTTGCCGTATCAGGCGAATCGTAGATGGCGCCTAAGGTGTCACGAACAGCATACATGGCAGACGTTGCGCCAAAACCGCCTTTCTCGACAACAGCTGCGATGGCATACTTGGGATTATCTGCGGGAGCATAGGCACACAGCCAACCCGTTGCTGCCTCACCCGCGCGTTCACCAGAACCCGTTTTACCTGCTACACGCACTGGCAGATTGGTAAAATGCGCCGCCATAGCCTGGTCTTCTTCATAGATTACACCTTCGAGCGCGCGATGCACCATGTCATACTGCTCGTTGCTTTGCTTGGGTTCGAGGCGCTTGGAAGGACTGGTTTCCAAAATAGTCCCTTTGCCCGAATGAGATTGAACGCTCTTAAGCACGCGTGGCGTCCAAATGGTACCTCTATTTGCTAAACCCATATAAGTACTTACCAGTTGAATAGGTGTCACTAATAAGTCACCCTGGCCAATGGCCAAGTTAGTGTTATCTCCACCTTTCCACTGGCGATCAAGGTCAGAACTGGTGGTGTAATAATTCCACTTCCAATCCGCATCAGGCACACGACCATCACCCTCGCTTGGAAGATCAATACCTGTCTTGGAGCCAAGGCCCCATTTTTTCATGGTGTCTTGCATGCCCCATTTATGAGCATCATCCGCAAACCAAAAACTTTTGCCAATTTCATAAAAAACAACGTCACAAGAAAAGGTAATACCTGTTTGAAGCGTCATATAACCATGTCCGTTGTGATTCCAGCAATACTGACCAGACGCTTTACCAAAACCCGTCCAAAAACCACTGCAGTTATAACCAGAATCAAAGCTCGCGAGCCCGTTATCTAAAGCAGCTAACGCATTGATTGGCTTAATGGTGGATGCAGACATATAAGCGCCATCTACCGCACGATTCATGAGTGGATAACTATTGGTCTCATCGGAAAGCTCCGACCAGTCATCATTAGAGATGCCACCAATAAACACGCTCGGATCATACGTAGGCGCACTTGCCATAGCAAGCACTTCACCATTCGTAACATCCACTACAACAACTGCGCCAGCTTTACAATCCGCATTGCCTTTTCGCTGAGATGCTTGAATAGCATGTGCCAAACCCTCTTCTGCACCTTTTTGAATCTTTGCATCAATGGTAAGCGTAATATCCGAACCCGGCGTTGCGTCAACCGAAGTAGCATAATCCACTACCTTACCCGAAGCATCAACATAGACTTTTTGCTCGCCATGGATGCCTTGCAAAACAGATTCATACTGATATTCAATACCTGCTTGACCAACAATATCGCCCAATTCATATTTGGGAGCACTTTGATCATCCGTACTATGCTTCTTAATAAAGTCTTGCGTAACAAAACCGGTATAACCCAGCAAATGCGCAGCTAAACTACCCTGAGGATAATTGCGTGTAGAACGTGTCTCTACCGTAATGCCTTCAAACAAATCGGCATGTTCCCCCAAATAGGCAACAACACGACGACTTACGTCACTTGCAACAACACGAAGGCTCTGTGCACCAGCAGACGTATCTTGAATCTTTCTTTTAACAGCAATTTTTGGCATACCTAAAAGATTTGCCAGCAATTGAAGTTTAATCTCATCATTAAGAACATCGGCTTTAGCCACAACGGTCAAACTCGAACGATTACCCACCAATTCAACGCCATTGCGATCCAAAATGCGTCCTCGTGGCGCTGCTGTAGAGATAGAGCGTGTACGGTTACTCTCTGCCTGCTTGGTGTATTCATCTGACGAGACAAGCTGCATGCTCCACAGCTTACCAACCAAAGCAGTAAGAATAGCACCAGAAAATACGGCTAAGCCATATAAACGAGTTTTAAATCCGCTCTCGGTAGAATGGTCTTCTCCGCCAGCAGCACGCGGCGCTTGACCACCAATGTCAAAGGTAAAACGCTTGGTACCAGAGCGCGTAATTATAAATACAATTGCTGCAACAACTATCGCAGCAAGAGCAATAATAAGCAAGATGATAAGAGCTAATGACATATCAGGTCCTAGAACTTCTTACCAAAAAAGTGTGCGCCACGGTCAGAATGTTTTGCCGAGAAGGACGGTGTAGAGCCCCCTGCTCGCGAAGTAAACACAAGCAGTGCAAGAGCAAACACCACACAATCCAACACGATGGCTGGAATGCTATGCAAGCCAAAGGTATACAAAATATTGTGTGAGTGACCCGTCATAAGCATGGCAAGTCCATACACCAACTCTATAGAAACGCAGGCAATGAGGAAGTGCTGGAAAGCTATGCCATACCCATCGCTTAGCTTATTGCGCTCCTCAAGACCCAAAAAATACGATGCTAAGGTTAGCTCAAACGCCATAAGACCAACAGGTCCCGTAGTGGTTAAATCAAAAAACAAGCCAGCAATAAAACCAGCAATAACGCCAGTTTTTCCACCAATACTCAGCGCAATATACAAAGCAGTAATCATACAAATATTGACACGCCCATCAAACAAGCCAATGTTTGGGACAAACGCTAATTGCAGCACAAAACACACAATAGCTGCCACAAGCAAGGTCTTACGCATTTTATTGCTATCGTTTACCTGCATTGCCATGCGTTACCTCCTTTGCTTTGTGCGAGATGAATCACTGGCAGCATCTGTAGCAGCGCTGGCAGAACTTGCAGAAGTGGATGTTGCAGAGGTTGACGATGATTCCTGCTTATCTGCCTGTGCAGCCTCTTGTGCGGTTGCTTGCTGCTCATCGGTTAAAGAAGTAATAACAAGTACTTCTTCAAAGCTGGAAGATGTCCTAAACGGCTTTACTGTAATGACATAGTACATAGCTCCAGCGTTTTTCTCGAGAGCACTTACAGTACCAAGCGGTAACCCTTTAGGGTAAATGCCGCCCAAACCACTGGTTACAATGGTATCTCCTATTGCAACAGATTGATCAGTAGTCACCAGCGTTAAACGCAGTGTACCGTCTGCAGAACCAACAAGCATGCCTTGAGCACGGCTTGACTGCACCATAGCAGAGACAGACGAAGTTTCATCGGAAATAAGACGAACTACAGAAGACGTGGGTCCAACTTCAGAGATTTGGCCAATAACGCCCGTGGAATCCATAACAGGCATGCCAATTTGCATACCAGCAGCCGAGCCCTTATCGATAGTAATAGTGGAACTCCAGGAATCAGTGGAGCCAGAAACCACATGAGCTGCTGTTGACTGCAGCTTATAGGCACTTTTGAGGTCGAGAAGACCCTGGAGACGGTCTGCGGTCTGCTGAGCTTCAGAAAGCTCCACATTTTTGGTGCGCAACTTGTCATTTTCTGCCTTAAGTTCGCTCAAGGTTTCTTGGCTGGCCGTAAGGTTGGAAAAGATATTTCCAATACCCTTAAACGGCATCGAGATAAAGGACCCTACACTGCGAACAGGGGTGGTTATAACACTAAACATATCACGCGTCATGGTTATAGGACCATGACCTGCTTCTCTGCAACTTAACGTAAAAACGATAAGTGCAATAATACATAAAATTGTTGCCAGACGACCGCCGGTTGCGCCTTTGCGCGGCATTCCAGTTGTACGAGCAGAGTGAGGCGAAAGCAAAGCCACGGCTTACTGGCCTGCGCTCTGAATAAAACCACCCGACAAAGCATTGGCGTCAAGAACGCGGGCGCAACCATTAACTACGTTCTCTAGAGCTGTAGGGCTTACGTTTACAGGAACGCCTGTCTCATCACGCAAACGAGAATCAAGACCACGTAACAGGCCACCACCACCAGTGAGCAAAATACCGTAATACATAAGGTCACTTGCAAGATCTGGAGGCGTAACATCCAAAGCATCCTTAACAGCTTTGGTAACCTCGTCCAAAGGCCTATCCAAGGCACGACGGATTTCCTCAGATTCAATACGAACCGACTTAGGAAGACCATTAATAACATCGCGGCCATTTACTTCAACATCAAGCTCTTCTCGCAAAGGTGCAGCAGAGCCGACCTTAATCTTAATGTCTTCTGCGGTGCGCTCACCAATGGATAGATTGTATGCATCACGGACGTGCTCAAGAATGGTTTGATCAAACTCATCGCCCGCAGTACGAATGGATTGTGAGACAACAATGCCACCCATCGCAATAACAGCAACCTCGGTAGTGCCACCACCAATGTCTACAACCATGGAACCTGTTGGATCCTCAATAGGAAGATCAGCGCCAATAGCTGCGGCCATAGGCTCCTCAATAAGGTAAGCCTGTCGAGCACCAGCAGAAATAGTTGCCTCAAATACTGCGCGCTTCTCTACTGAGGTTACACCAGAAGGAACGCATACAACAACACGAGGACGTGGTGACCATGGGTAGTGACGAGAACCTCGAGCCTTCTCGATAAAATAACGGAGCATGACCTCGGTTACGTCAAAGTCTGCAATAACGCCATCTTTAAGGGGGCGTACGGCCATGATGGAACCGGGGGTACGTCCAACCATGCGCTTTGCATCGGCACCAACTGCCAATACACGCTCGGCATCCTTATCAATAGCAACAACGGAGGGTTCATTTAAAACAATACCCTGCCCGCGGACGGATACCAGCGTGTTTGCAGTACCTAGGTCAATGGCAAGATCGCCGCCATATTCACCAAATAATGAATCGAAAAAGGACATGTTGTTGTATCCTTCAGACGTATTTTACAAACGTACGTGCCTAAACAACTTAAAACACTTTGTACTTTACTACTTGTTAGAACTTGATGCCTCGGTGCTTGCTGCTTCGGTAGAAGTGGCTGGTGCACTTGTAGCATCAGACGTTGCGACCTCTGTGTTAGAGCTGGTAGCAATGTTGTTGCCATTACTTGCCTGAGAAGCATAGCTTGTGGTAACAGCCGTTACTTTCCAGGAGATACCATCACGAATAAGGTCAATGGTGTAATCCTGAGTACCACCCTCTACAAGCGTAGCAGTTACATACACCTTAGAAGAGCTCATGGAACGATCAACACCAGCAATGGAAACCTTGGCACCTACCGGCAAGCTTGAAACAATTTCTGACTGCTGATCAGCAGAAAGTGAACTGCTCAGATACTGTGTAGCCTGACCGGTGCTAGAGACAGAGTCAAACATTTGGGTAACAACGGTTTCTTGTGTAGGATACCCATATCCCTTATAGAAGGCTACGCCACCTGCGGCTGCTGCCAGCAACAACAAAATAAACAAGGTAATAAAAATCTTACGACCAATATGGCGATGCTTGCGACGTACCTTACGATTGCCCTTCTCTGCCTCAATAAGATCAGACTCACTTACCGAGAAGAAGCCTGTATCCTCAGGAGAAGGCATCATTTCACCTGATTTGCCCAAAGGATCAAGTGGGTCATATGAACTTGCGCCGGCATAACCAGCAGCCTCCAAAAATGCATCTGTCTCGGAAGGCTGTGTACCCGTAAGAGCACTTAAGGCCTTTTGAGCGGCAGCATACGCCGCTTGCTGCTCATCAGTAAGTTCATAACTACCATCTGCGAGCGCATGACCAAAGGCATCAAGAGCTTCAGACATACGATTAGCGGCAACATAGGCATCACCGAGCTGAGCATAGATTGCATTTTGATTAGCTAAAGGTGTAGAGAAGTCAAGTGCCGTACGATACGCCTCTACTGCATCAATAGGACGTCCAAGCTGCATAAAGCAGCCACCCAAACTCGTAAGAGCACTTGCAGGATTGGGGTTTGTCTCATCAATTGCAGCATTACGGTAGGCAATACCAGCATCACGCACATTACCCAAAGCTAGTTGAGCAGCGCCAAGTGCAGCATGAGCCTTGTATGGAGTTGTATACTCAGGGTCTTGCAAGGCTTTGGTAAGAGCATCTACTGCTTCTTGATTGCGACCAGCGGCCAATAAAGCACGTCCTTGGTTACAGAACAAAGCACCACGCTTACCATAGGCCTCGTCACGCAAGGCATCAGAATATGCCTGAGCAGCTTCATCAAAACGACCAAGCTTCATCAATGAATTACCTTTTAGATGATCGGCTGCGCCAAATAACTCGCCTGGATCCTTAACGGCTGCCATTGCAAATACAACAGAAGACCAATCTTTGCGCTGATATGCAGTACGAGCTGCTTCAAATGCTTGCTGATCCATATTGCTCCTTCGATTATGCTACAAAAACAAGGGCGTAGAGCTATGCCTTGTCATGCTCAATACGAACAGATTCAATGACATCTCCCGCACGCAAAGATGCAATAACATCAAATCCATCTATGGTTTGACCAAAAACAGTGTACCCACTATCCAAATTGTGCTGAGGACCCAAACAGAAATAGAACTGCGAACCTGCAGAATCAGGCATCATGGAACGTGCCATAGCTAAAGCACCATCCTCATGACTGTTACGAGGATTTGTGTCATACTCATGTTTGATGCAATAGCCAGGACCACCTGTGCCAGGCATACCAAATTCACCAGACTTACCCGCAGCTACTTCCTCGCCAGTAAGATCGCGCGTATTGGGACAACCACCCTGAATAACAAAACCTGGAACATAGCGATGAAACTTCAAGTCATCATAAAACCCAGATTCTGCCAACTCGCACAAATTGCCAACATGAATGGGTGCACCGTCACCGTCTAGCCTCACGCGAATCGTACCCTTGCTGGTAGTAAACACGGCAACCTCATCACCAATGATGTTGTACTGAGGCGTATGTAGTGGATCTCCAAACAAACTCATTTGGGTCACGCTCCTTCACTATAGCTATCTGAATTAGTTTACCAGCACATAAAGCTGTTCACACTTTGAGCAGAACGTCCCTAACAAACACGACGAAACACGACGGGTTTATCGAGAAACACGTCAAGCGAGCATAAAAGCATAAAATGCAAGGTAAACCTAAGATTCTGGATTCCAATTTGCATAGTTTTGTTCAAAAAGTGACTTATATGCTTCTTGACTTGACCCGTTTTGAGATGAACGAAGAATCGACATAATGTCAGATTTATCGGCAGACGGATTGTTTGAAGCTACTACTGCCTTCCATGCCTTATTTACAATGTCTAAGCGGTTGCGTAAGTAGTTTCCTAACGTAGTCACCTGGTTAATCTGGGTAACGTACGTACCTGTAGTGGTATCCAGTGCCTGAAGCTCTGCAATAAGATTGCTGGTTTGATATGAAAGAGACGTTGCCTCATCTGCTGCCTTTTTAATAGCGTCTGAATCCGAACTAAACGCTATGGAGCTAAACGACTCCACGTTTTCATCGGTTTTCTTAGCAAGGCTGCCCAGTTTTTTATAATGTTCCACGAGCTTTTTATAGGTTTGCTCGTCACCTGACTCCACCTGTGTGGTAGCTGCTGCTGTATCCGAATCTTGGCCCGCAAGCTTTTCCTTAACGCCAGGAAAACCTGCCTTAGAAATGTCCTTCTCTGTAGTGTTTTGCTTTGTGTAGCCATCTGGAGCCCAAGGGTGCGTAAAGTACAAAACAGCAACACCCACTAACAACAAAGAAGCTAGAGCAGCAGTAACCACCGTGCGAAGGCTTGGAAGTTTTTCAAACGCATAGCCATTCTTAGAGTTTGCAGGCAGTGCGCTTGCAATGCGAGGAATGGCATTTGTTTGTTCTGCCTCAGCTACCGCTGACTCATCATCTTGATCTTTGAGCCCCTCTGAGATGTCGCTCTCTTCAAGGGATGGGATGTTATTAAGCGGTGAGCTGGTACTCGATTGTTTTGGTGGTAATGTCGAGTCCCCCACTGAAGGCACCTTTCCAAGTAAGGTGGCATGCGTGGACTGTGCTGACGTGTTAGCTTGAGCTTGCGCTGCATCCGCTTTATCCGCTTGTGCTGCATCCATACTCATCGTATCCGTATGGACACGCTGGGGTTCAGCAGGCGTATAAGAAGAAACAACTTGTGTTGGCTGCCTGCTAGTCACCGGCATGCCACAAGAAGGACAAGTGTGCATGCCGTCTGGAACCAAAGCTCCACAAGTCTTGCAATAGGTGCCATCCAACTTAGGCAAACTCATAGTAAGGTCCAAGGTGGAATGACATGCCGGACAAACCGACAAACCATCAGCGATATGTGTGCCGCAATAAGGGCAAATCACGTAAGTCCTCCAGCAAACAAGCAGATGGTGCCCTCAGTGGGGATCGAACCCACGGCCTTTCGCTCCGGAGGCGAACGCTCTAATCCACTGAGCTATGAGGGCAGGTAATAAATAAGTATACCCCGAGAAATGTTACACCAACGTTTACGATACGCAGACCAGAACATTTGTGCATGAAATCCGTAGTATTATTTGATAACCATACAGATTTTATGACAATTTTTGCAGATAGAGAGTGTAATGACAAAAAGTTCTCACACACATACCGTAGGCATTTTGAGTCTTGGTTTAATTGGCGGCTCGTTTGCAAAAGCCTTTGTACGCGGCGGCTATACCGTATATGCCTATGACGTCGCTCGCTCTATCCTACACGAAGCACTGAACGACGGCATCACTGGAGAACTTAACGACAAAACCATTGGAGCGTGCGAGCTTATTGTACTAGCAGGCTATCCCGAAGTATGCGAACGCTGGCTTAAGGCTCATGCCTCTTTAATTGCACCAGATACGCTTGTTATAGATACCGCTGGCGTCAAACGCTCTTTGTGCAAGACCTGTGCCCATATTGCCGCCAGCCACACGTGGACTTTTATTGGCTGCCATCCCATGGCAGGAACTCAGTTTTCTGGCTACCGTCATTCACGCGCCAGCATGTTTGTAAATGCACCGTTAGTTGTTTGTTTGCCAGAGGTGCAGACGCACCATTCCCATGAGGAGTTGCTTAATCGTTTACGTACCCTGCTTGAACCCTGTGGATTTGCTTCTTTTACCTGCGCTACACCAGACTTTCATGATGAGCAAATTGCCTATACCAGCCAACTTGCGCATGTGGTTTCCAATGCCTATGTTAAAAGTCCCGCTGCGCAAGCTCATAAGGGCTTCTCGGCAGGGTCATACAAGGATTTAACGCGCGTGGCACGGCTTAATGCAGCCATGTGGACCGAGCTATTCCTCGATAATGCAGATAACCTATCCCATGAGATAGAAACCCTCATTCAAAACTTACAAGCCTATAAAGACGCACTTGATGCAGGTGATGCCACCATGTTGCAGGCATTGCTTGCAGAGGGCGACCGTCTTAAAAAGGAAGCCGAGGCTCGATGAATACTATCGTTGAGGTCACTACCCCATCAGCAAGCTACAACGTCCATGTAGGCACGCAGCTACTTGCACACGTAGGCAGCATAGTGCGCAACGTCAATGCTGGCACGCGCGCGTTTGTTATTACTGACAGCAACGTAGGACCACTGTATTTGGAAGGCGTTACGCATTCGCTCAGTAACGCTGGCTACATGGTTTTCTCGGCAGTCTTTGAAGCTGGTGAGAAATCCAAGCATTTTGGAACGCTATCTACTCTGTTGGAAAGCGTTGCTGCAGCAGAACTCTCACGCAAGGATGTCATTGTTGCATTAGGCGGCGGTGTATGCGGAGACATGGCTGGATTATGCGCAGCTTTATATTTACGTGGCATAGACGTAGTACAAGTTCCCACCTCGTTACTTGCTATGGTTGATTCTTCCGTTGGAGGCAAAACTGCTATTGATCTGCATGCGGGCAAAAACCTTGTTGGAGCTTTTTTACAGCCTCGAGTCGTCATTGCAGACGTTAATGTATTAAAAACCATATCTGCTGAACTATTTTGTGATAGTACCGGAGAGGTTATTAAGCATGCCGTATTAGCAGATCAAGCATTGTTTAATCAGCTTATGCGCACTCCATTACTAACAGCTGACTACAACACACAAGAACTGATAGACATCATTGCACGCAATGTGAACATTAAACGTGCCATTGTACAAGCAGATGAAAAAGAACAGGGCGTGCGCCAAAAGCTTAACCTTGGCCACACGATTGGTCATGCCATTGAAGCTGCTAGCAACTTTACCCTCGGTCATGGCAGTAGCGTTGCCGCTGGTCTGTGCTGCGTCGTACGTGGTGCCGCCAAACTTGGTTGGTGCAACCCCTCCTTGCTGGAACCTATTGAGCGCATTGTTCAGGCTCATGGTCTGCCCACCACTACCAATATTGACCCTGCCATCTTGTTTGAATTTGCTACACATGACAAGAAGCGCACGGCACAAAGCGTTAATCTTATACTGCCAACCACCATTGGTGCAGTCACAATACAAACGATTTCCTTGACTCAATTGCATCAGCTTATTGATGCAGGCTGTGGCAAGTAAAAGGAGCATGATGGACGTCAACATTATCCCCCATGAGCTTACTGGCTCCATTAACGCAATCTCATCCAAGTCGGTTGCTCATCGCTTGCTTATCTGTGCCTCGCTGGCCGATAAACCCTGCACTATTGCATGCACCACTACAAGCGCCGATATCATGGCAACCGTAAGCTGTCTTTGTGAATTGGGTGCCCGTATCACTCGAACACAAACGGGATTTAGAGTGGTTCCCATTAAGCAACGCGGATGCCATTTTTGGACGCCACGAGCAAAGCTTGATTGTCGTGAATCTGGTTCTACCCTCCGCTTTTTATTGCCAGTGATTTGTGCGCTTGGTAACAATGCAGCCATTTCTATGAGTGGTAAACTGCCTCAACGCCCACTCTCTCCTTTGTACGAGCAGCTTATTGCGGCGGGCGCAGACTTAAGTCCTCAAGGCACCGTACCCTTTATGGTTTCTGGTTCCATGCGTGCCGGCATTTTTAGAATCCCCGGTAATGTCTCTTCCCAATACATAAGTGGTCTACTTATGGCCGCGCCACTTTTGACAGATACCCTGCAAGTTGTAGTTACAGAACCTGTAGAGTCTCGCCCGTATGTCCAACTCACCATTAATGCCATGAAGCAATTTGGCGTAGCTGTATATACGGAACAAACGGTTGAATTTGATCAAAAGGTCACCATATACACAGTAGATGGCTCTTCTCGCTACAGTTCCCCCGAGTCAGTCTACGTGGAAGGAGACTGGTCAAACTCAGCTTTTTGGCTATGTGCAGCAGCATTAGGTGGTGCAGGCATAGCAGTCAGCCAGCTCAACCTCTCCAGTGCGC
Source organism: Atopobium sp. (assembly GCF_034113385.1). Taxonomy (NCBI): domain Bacteria; kingdom Bacillati; phylum Actinomycetota; class Coriobacteriia; order Coriobacteriales; family Atopobiaceae; genus Atopobium; species Atopobium sp. The sequence goes on from NZ_JAXEXL010000003.1 coordinate 32,431, forward strand.
AGGGTGATCGCGCCATCATGGCAGCACTTGCCCGTTTTGGCGCACGCATTTCTCGTAAGGGCAGCTCTGCCATTGCTCTTGCCGACCATATTGATGGCTGTGTATTGGATGTGGCAGACTTTCCTGATTTAGTTCCTCCTTTAGCTGCTGTTGCAGCACTTGGCACGGGAACTACTCAGCTTATAGGTGCTGGTCGTTTACGTCTTAAAGAATCAGATCGCCTACAGACGGTATGCAATGGTCTCAATGCACTTGGCGCACATATTCGCATTCAAGATGATGGTCTTATCATAGAAGGCGTCCCTCAACTCGCGGGTGGCGTCGTTGATGCAGCCAATGATCATCGCATTGCTATGATGGCCGCCATTGCTGCCACACGTTGCACAAACAACGTACTCATTCGTGGTGCGCAGTGCGTCAACAAATCATACCCGCACTTTTTTGAGGACTACGTACAGCTTGGTGGCACTATCGAGAAACTCGAGGAGGCGCAGGACTAACCATGGCATCTATGTTTGGCACAAGCGTACGCGTAAGCCTTTTTGGACAGTCTCACTCCGATGCTCTTGGCGTTTGTGTAGAAGGCCTGCCTGCTGGCTTTTGCCTTGATCAACAGGCTTTAGCCGCCTTTATGGCACGACGTGCACCTGGACAAGGCACATGGTCTACACCGCGCAAAGAAGCAGATATCCCTCATTTTGTATCTGGTCTTAACCCCGATGGCTATACCTGCGGTGCTCCCCTTTGCGCACTTATCAAAAATACCAATACGCGCTCGGCAGACTATGACACGCTCAGGCGCATTCCTCGTCCTGGTCATGCAGACTTTCCTGCGCAGCAAAAATGGCTTGGATTCCAAGATGTTGCTGGTGGTGGACATTTTTCTGGAAGGCTTACCGCAGCGCTTTGCGTTGCTGGCGGCATTGCACTACAGATGCTTACACAAGTAGACATTACCATTGCAGCTCATCTTAGTGAAGTTGCAGGCATTGCAGATGACAGCTTTGCCGCATATACCAATGATGCAAGCTCTTTACAAACACTCAGCAATCAAATGCAGGCGCTCCACGATGGACGTACGTTCCCTGTTCTTAATGACGAAGTCAGCGCACACATGCAACAAGCCATTGCTCAAGCGCGTCGCACACACGACTCTGTAGGCGGCATTATTGAATGTGTTGCGACAGGCCTGCCTGCAGGGGTAGGTGGACCTTTGTTTGATGGCATAGAATCTGCCATTGCGCGTATTGTTTTTGGCATTGGGGGCGTAAAAGGTCTTGAGTTTGGTCGTGGCTTTGCAGCCTCTTCCATGCGTGGCTCCGAACACAACGATGCGTATCGCATGGACCAAAAAACCGTTATTCCTACCACCAACAATGCAGGAGGTAACTTAGGTGGTCTTACCACGGGTGCCCCCGTATTATTTAGGATGGCCATAAAACCAACGTCATCTATTGGTCTTGAACAAGACTCTGTGGACATGAAGCAAAAAACCAATGCTCAGCTTAATGTAGTTGGCCGCCATGATCCTTGTATTGCTCCGCGCGCGGTGCCCGTAGCAGAAGCTATTATGGCTCTTGCTCTTTTAGATCAGCTCATTTCTTACCCAGCACAGCAAACCTATGACACGTTTGCAAAAACTATTGCCACTCAAAAACAGTCAAACTTATAAAGGTTACGTATGCACGATCTTTCCAACATCCGTCAGCGCATAGACGAAATTGACGACAACATTATTGATTTATTTGTACAGCGCATGCAGTGCGTTTCTGAAGTATCGGCATACAAAGCTGCGCACAACTTACCAGTGTTAGACCCCAGTCGCGAGCGTGCAAAACTCGCGTATGTGGCCTCACAAGTTCCTGATGAGCTCAAAAGTTATAGCCAGGTGCTTTTCTCGCTCCTTATGGAAACAGCCCGCGCCGCTGAGCATGCTCAGTTAGACGCGTCCGCAGGCACTGCCTTGTTGGGTGAGGAAATCTTAGCGGCACAGGCTCACACACAAGATCTGTTTCCACAGGCAGCCCATGTTGCATGCCAAGGTGTTGAGGGTGCCTACTCTCAGGTAGCCACCGATAAGCTGTTCAGACACCCTACCATATCCTTTTTTAATACCTTTGAAGGCGTATTTAATGCTGTTGAACAGGGTTTTAGCCGCTACGGTGTCATTCCTTTAGAAAACTCAACTGCAGGCTCTGTCACACAAGTGTATGACCTCATGATGAAGTATGACTTTCATATAGCGCGCACGCTGCGCCTTAAGGTTGACCACTGTGTTTTGGCAAAACCTGGCACCCGCATGGAAGACGTTACTGATATTTACAGCCATCCACAAGCAATCGCGCAGTCTTCCGAATTCTTGGACGCGCACAAAAGCATAACCGTTCATGTTGTCGAGAATACCGCAGTAGCTGCACAGCTTGTTGCTCAGTCACCGGACAACACAAGCGCCGCGCTGTCGAGTCGCTGGTGTGCTGACCTCTACGGGCTTACCACGTTGGCAAAAAACATACAAGATAAAGGCAACAACTATACGCGTTTTGCCTGCATAAGCAAGGGCCTTGAAGTCTATCCTGGCGCTGATCGTAGCTCTCTTATGCTGGTTGTTGGCCATGAGCCTGGTACTTTGTATAAAGTGCTTTCCCGATTTTATGCTTTGGACATCAACATCTGTAAACTAGAAAGTCGCCCCATTCCAGAACGTGACTTTGAGTTTATGTTCTACTTTGATATTGAATGCCCTGTTGCCGCTCCTCAATTTAGTACGCTTATGAATACTCTTAACGATGTATGCGAAGAGTTTCGTTACTTAGGAAGCTACTCGGAGCTGGTGTAATGGCAAAACAAAACCACAGCGTTGCTCATACTTCCCCACAGACAACCTCACTCATAACCCCGCATACACCCTTTGGACTTATTGGGCGTAAACTTGCACACAGCTGGTCTTCCAAAATCCATGCGCAACTAGGAAGCACCCCGTATACACACTATGAGCTTGAACCTAACCAGCTAGAAGCATTTATTGCATCAGACGTATGGCAAGGCCTTAATGTAACCATTCCCTATAAGGTTGACGTTGCTCGATTGGCTGACAAAGTCTCTGATGCTGTGCAAGCAGTTGGCGCGGCTAATACTCTTATGCGTCTTCCCCATGGTGCGCTCTATGCCGAGAATACCGATGTACAAGGCTTTGATTGGATGCTTGAGCACTTTTGCACAACCCAGTTAGACACTGCTCATGCTGCAACGCTTCTTGCACACAAAAAAGTACTCGTATTGGGGAGTGGCGGCGCCTCACGTGCCATTTGTTATGTGCTTAAGCAGCTACGCGCATTGCCCGTTGTGGTTTCTCGTACGGGAAGCACTACCTATACCAATCTTTTACCACAACACCAAGATGCGGTACTCATAGTAAATACCACCCCTGTTGGCATGTATCCGCACGATAACAACTCACCCTTACATATATCAACCCTTCAGGCACTTCCCCAGCTTAAAGGTGTATTGGATATTGTCTACAATCCTTTGCATACCTACCTTTGCCAGCAGGCACAACAACTAGGCATTCCTGCTCAAACGGGCTTGTCCATGCTTGTGGCACAGGCTTGGGCTTCCTCAAAACTATGGCAGCAGCGTGAACTGCCCAAAGATTGCATCGAGCATATTGAGAAGGACCTCCAACAGCATATTGCAAACATTGCTTTTATCGGCATGCCTGGTTCAGGAAAAACCTCTACTGGCAAAAGGTTGGCTCGCCTGCTTAAGCGCCCCTTTGTTGACCTTGATAACGCAGGTGCGCTCGCCTGCGGAATGCCCGTAGCAAGCTATATCAATCGCTTTGGCGAAGATGCCTTTAGGCAGATAGAAACAGAGGTTCTCGCACAGTATAGCCATGAATCTGGCCTTATTATTTCTTGTGGTGGCGGCGTAGTTACTCGCCCAGAAAACTACAATTTGCTGCATCGCAATTCCGTTGTGGTGATGATTGACCGTCCACTCAATGAGCTGTCTGTTGAGAATCGGCCATTATCACAAACACGAGGCATCCAAACGCTGGCAACCCAACGAATGGATTTATATTACAGCTGGTCAGACCATGTAGTACGCACTACCGGGTCTGCTCAAACGGATGCCGAAGCAACAAAGCGTTTGCTTGGCCTTTAAACAAGTAATCCGCCACAAAATCATCATTGCATATGCCACTTACGGAGAGCTGAACGCAACTCATAGATGCGCGCAGCTCTTACCTAAGATACCGTGCAATACTTATTGCTTAACAAAACGGCACCGCAAGGGTAAGGAAGGATGTAGCGGGAAGTTCCCGAAAGCAATTATGAACTACGCAAACGTCGCATCGCATATTTTGGACAACATTGGTGGAAAACAAAACGTACTCACCAGCACTATCTGCATGACACGTCTGCGTATAAGCCTGAGTAATAGCGCCTTAGTCAATGAAGACGAAATCAGTGCACTCGATAGCGTTTTGGGCATTGTTCCACGTGGTGATCATGGCATAGAAATTGTCTTTGGTCCTGCCGTTGTCGATCAGGTATATCAAAGCTTTGCGCTGCTTATTGGTACAAAAAATAATGAAGCAACTCCCCCTGAGCGCCCTCATGGTGCTATGCGTGTACATATTAGTCCTGCGCGCCGTCAATCTTTTACCGCTCAGGCACATGCTCTGATGGGCACCACAAAACAAAAAGCTCATTCTGGCACACACAACTTAGGTGATTCTGCCTCTACTGCTGCGCAAGACTTTGGTGCGCATGACGACATTTCTTCCCTTGTTGCTGCCCTTGATTCTGTGCAAAGCTCGCGCACCAATGCTTCTTTTCCTTCTGCACGCACACACGCTGCTCAAACACAAAGAGTAGCTCACAAAAAGATTTTGGTGCTTAACGGGCCTAACATCAACATGTTAGGCATCCGTGAACCTCATATATACGGTGCTCAAACCTACGCCGATCTTATCAACCTCTGTCATGATGAGGCTGGCAAACTTGGTTTTGAAGAGTGTAATTGCTATCAATCCAACCATGAGGGTGATTTAGTAGACGAGATTCAGCATGCCTACGGTATTTACGATGGCATTATCCTTAATCCTGGTGCTTACACCCATACTTCCATTGCACTTCTCGATGCACTTAAAGCGGTACAGATTCCTTGTATTGAGGTGCATATTTCTGCAGTGGATACTCGTGAAGACTTTCGCAAGGTTTCATATGTCCGCCAAGCCTGTTTTGAAACCATTACAGGTATGGGACTTGATGGCTACCGCCAAGCGATTCAATCTATGGCGCACCATTTATCCCACTAAAGCTTAATCCATACTATGCGTGCTGTAGATTTTCTCATCTTCCCATAAAACCACATGACCCGCAGCACGTGTCTTGGGAACATCTATCAATCGTTGGTTGGAAGAACCTCTAAAGCGCAGGGTAATATCGTAAAGTTCCTGTATAAACATGCCATCTACGAGCACGTCCAAACAAGCCAAAATACGATCTGTTACCTCCGTATGATGAAAGCCGCCCTCGCTAATTTCCTCAAAGGTATCACCTGTGTAGCACCAGATGCTTTTAGTGGGGAACTCACGACGAACGCGTTCAAAGAAATCTACCAACTCGCGCTGATTTTCTGGCTCCATAGGCTCGCCACCCAATACGGTAAGCCCTTCAATCCAGCTAGGACGCAAACTCTCTATGATGGTATCTGCAACTTCTTCTGTAAATTCTTCACCAAAATGAAAGTCCCATGTTTTGGCATTAAAACACGCTTTGCAATGCCTGCGACATCCAGAAACAAACAAGCAGGTACGCACGCCTGTTCCATTTGCAATATCTGAATATTTGATACCAGCGTAATGCATGGTGAAGTCCTTTACATACGTTGAACGTATCGGTATAAAAATGCGAGCCACGTTAGTAGCTCGCATTATTTGGTATACCAGCTACACCGTTTAGAGATGAAGAACACGATCCTTAATCTCTTCAGTACGTCCCTGATTCCAGAACTGAGTGCCAATATAACCACAAGTACGACGTGCTACATTAAGCTTGTCTTGGTTACGGTTTCCACAATGTGGGCACTCCCAAACGAGCTTGCCATCTGTATCTTCTACGATGGTAATCTCACCGTCATACCCACACACCTGACAGTAATCACTCTTAGTATTGAGCTCCGCATACATAATGTTGTCGTAAATAAAGCGCATGACACTTACGACAGCTTCAAGGTTATCCTGCATATTAGGAACTTCAACGTAACTAATAGCCCCGCCAGGAGACAAGCGTTGGAACTGGCTTTCAAATGCAAGCTTCTTAAAGGCATCAATGTTTTCCGAAACATGAACGTGATAGCTGTTAGTAATGTACCCGTGGTCAGTAATATGAGGAATAACGCCAAAGCGACGCTGTAATGCCTTCGCAAACTTATAGGTCGTAGACTGTAAAGGAGTGCCATACAGAGAATAGTCAATATCCTCAGCTTCCTTCCATTCTGCGCACTTATCGTTCATGTGCTGCATGATAGAAAGCGCAAAAGGCGTAGCTTCAGGATCCGTATGAGAATGACCAGTCATAAAGCGCGTAGCCTCATACAAGCCAGCATACCCCAAAGAAATAGTGGAGTAGCCACCGTACAACAGCTTATCAATGGGTTCACCCTTAGCAAGACGCGCAAGTGCGCCGTACTGCCATAAGATAGGCGCCGCATCAGAAAGTGTTCCCAATAGACGTTCATGACGGCAGCGCAAAGCCCTATGGCAAAGTTCAAGACGCTCGTCAAAAATCTCCCAAAAGCGATTCATATCTCCGCCAGAAGACAAAGCAACGTCAGGAAGATTAATGGTTACCACGCCCTGATTAAAGCGACCATAGTATTTAGGCTTCCCAGGAACGTAGTTCTTAGCACGGGCAATGTTATTAAATCCACCCTCAGAACGATCTGGCGTTAAAAATGAACGACAACCCATGCAGGTAAAGGTATCTCCTTCACCTTCCTTCTCGCCCGTGGAAAGCTTATACTCCTTCATTTTCTTCTCGGAAATGTAATCGGGTACCAAGCGTTTTGCCGTACACTTAGCAGCCAACTGCGTTAAATAGAAGAATGGCTGATCAGGCTCAATGTTATCTTCCTCAAGTACATAAATAAGCTTGGGGAATGCAGGGGTAATCCATACGCCTTGCTCGTTGCGAACGCCCTCATAGCGCTGGCGCAAGGTCTCTTCGATAATAAGAGCCAAGTCCTTCTTGGTGCGCTCATCCTCAACTTCATTAAGATACATAAAGACGGTTACAAAAGGCGCCTGACCATTTGTGGTCATCAGCGTTACTACCTGATATTGAATGGTCTGAACACCACGACGAATCTCGTCACGAAGACGCTTTTCTACAATCTCTTGTAGCGTCTCCGCCGCAGGCTCTACACCAAGGCTATTGAGCTCATCAATGACTTGCGAGCGAATCTTTTTACGAGAAACGTCCACAAACGGAGCAAGGTGCGACAAAGAAATAGACTGACCGCCATACTGATTGGAAGCAACCTGAGCAATAATCTGCGTTGCAATATTGCAAGCGGTGGAAAAGCTGTGAGGCTTTTCTATCATAGTGCCTGAAATAACTGTACCGTTTTGCAGCATATCTTCCAGATTAACCAAATCACAGTTATGCATATGTTGTGCATAATAATCTGCATCATGGAAGTGGATAATACCTTCATTATGAGCGGCTACCACATCCTCTGGTAGCAGCATGCGCATGGTAAGGTCCTTGGAGACCTCACCCGCCATATAATCGCGCTGTACCGAGTTAACCGTTGGATTCTTGTTGGAGTTTTCCTGTTTGACATCCTCGTTATTACACTCAATAAGCGACAAGATTTTATCGTCCGTCGTATTCTTTTGACGCTTCAAACTCTGAACGTAGCGATAAATAATATACTTACGAGCCACCTCAAAGCGATCCAGGGCCATAATCTCATCCTCGACCATGTCCTGAATCTCTTCTACCGTAACGGTGTGTCCTGCATCCTCACAGCGATCATGTACATTCTCTGCAGCATAGATGATTTGTCGCTGCGTGAGGCGCATATCAGAAGGGACTTCATTATTAGCAGCGCTAATAGCATTAGAAATTTTATTGATGTCAAAGATAACCTCAGAGCCGTTACGCTTGATAATCTTCATGGCGGGAACTTTCTTCTTTGTGTAGATTAGTCTGCCGAGAAGCGCAATGTAAGCATCGCCTTTTCGGTACTTTATATCCTACTCTATTTGGGGACGCATAATGCCCACAATTTCTTTCAGACCACAAAATATTGGTGTTATTCCGTCTGATAACCACAATATATAGTAGGTGCTGAACTGGGCTTTTACAAAGAGTTGCAGGTAGATAATTTGTGTCAAACACCGCATATTGTGTTAGATTCCTCATGGATGTACGTTTCATATCAAAAGACACAGGTGCTCTAGAGGGCTCCATACCGTATGTTCAACATATTTCATCCACTGACCTTAATGAGTACCCCTATCTATGCTGACAATAACCTTTATGCGTCAAATGCACTACACTAAACAAAATGCACCAACAACGAGAGGATTATTATGCCCAACGAGGGTAGTTACGAAGTTGCACTCAAGCGGAGCAATGCCATTCGCAATGACATAGAATCTGGCAATGTTGCACCATACACCATGCTTACTGGTGACCGTCCTACTGGGCGTTTACATCTTGGCCACTATTTTGGCACCCTTGCCGAACGCGTGCGCCTGCAAAACCTTGGTGTAGCCACCAACATCATTATTGCGGACTATCAGGTTATTACGGACCGCGATACCACAGAGCATATCCAAGACAATGTATACAACATGGTTATGGACTATCTTGCCTGCGGTATTGACCCTGAGAAGACCATGATTTTTACCCACTCTGCAATTCCTGCAGCAAACCAGCTCATGCTTCCTTTCTTGTCGTTGGTTACTGAAGCAGAAATGGAACGTAATCCAACGGTAAAAGCAGAGCAAGCCGCTTCTGGTCATGCACTCACCGGTTTGTTGCTCACCTATCCGGTACACCAGGCCTGTGACATCTTATTTTGCAAAGGCAACATTGTGCCTGTAGGAAAAGATCAATTGCCTCACATTGAAATTACCAGCAAAATTGCGCGTCGTTTTAATGAACGATATGGCAAGGTATTCCCTGAGGTATCTGGTTTACTTACCTCTACCCCCCTACTTCCTGGTCTTGATGGCCGCAAGATGTCCAAGTCTTATGGCAACGCCATCTCTCTTTGTATGACTGAAGAAGAAACCGCCAAGCTTATCAAGAAATCTAAAACGGATTCTGATCGCACTATTACCTTTGACCCTCAGAATCGTCCTGGTGTAAGCGCACTTCTTACCACTGCAAGCATTTGCACTGGTCGTGATCCCCAAGAAATCGCTGAGGAAATTGGTATGGGCGGTGCTGGCCAGCTCAAACAATATGTTACTGAAGCTGTTAATACCTACTTTGCTCCCCTGCGTGAACGTCGTCGTTCATATGAACACAATCTTCCTTACATCAAAGAAGTGCTCCATGAAGGCAATGAGAAGGCACAGGCTGTTGCCGAGAAAACCCTGGATGAAGTACGCGAAGCTATGGGCATGATCTATTAAATCAATCCCAGCAAGTTTCCAACAAATACCCTACCTACACATAGAGGCGGATGAGAGTGTCTCATCCGCCTTCTTTTCTTGAATATCTTGCCCTATAAATATGCCTCCCACTTCTTTATTCAAGAAATGGGAGGCAGTCTCAAGCCTAAAAATGGCTTATCTATACTACTTGGTAATGGCTTAGAGAACCATCATTGCAATAGTAAGGATAACGACAGAGGCCAGAGCAATAGCTGCAACAACCTTAAGAGCAAACTTAACCCATGTTGCGTACTCAATACGAGACAGAGCCAAGCCACCCATGATTGCACCATTGGTAGGAGTAATCAGGTTTACAGCACCAGAAGCTGCAGAGAAAATCATAATCATAACTGCAGGGTTGAAGCCGAGCTGCTGAGCCAGAGGTCCCATGATAGGCATGGAAACAGTTGCCATACCAGACGTGGAAGGAATAAGGAAGGACAGCAGGAAGTAGAGCAAGTAGCTACCAATGCAGAATACAACGCCAGAGGTACCAGCAAGTGCATCAGCGGCAGCATTCAAAACGTACTCAGAAAGACCAGTTGCGCCCATAACTACAGATACGCCACGGGAAAGAGCAATGATCATTACTACCGACATCATGTCGCCTGCGCCAGCCATGAACTCATTAACAATCTCATGCTCAGAAAGACCACCGATAACACCGATGACAATAGCAAGAAGCAGGAACCAAGTGGTGGACTCTGCGAAGTACCACTGACCAAGAGGAGTACCAGTTAGGAAGGAAGACCAACCAGCGTTGTCAGTCACAGAAGTGGTGAGCTCAGCCTCTACATCACCAGTGAATGCAAGGTCACCAATCTTCTTGTCCTTATACGTATTGGTGAGGTCTTCAGCCGTTACCTTAGTAACCTCTTCATGAGAAGCAGCATCGGAAACAAATACATTTACGCCAAGGTCCTCCCAAGGTACAAAGGAGATAACCATGATGATAAATGCTGCAGCAAAGACACCAAGAACAGCCTTCTGCTTGCCAGTAAGCTTAACGTCCTTATTGGCCTCTTCAGAAGCAGCGCCATAGGTAGCCTCTGCATTTGCAAGCTCAGTAGCGGAAAGCAGCGTACGAGAAGGATCTGCCTTAACACGCTTAGCATACTGAATGGTAAAGATAACAGCAATGAGGTAAGAAACAACTGCCAAAGTAGCACCAATACCCAAAACAATGGACTGGTCAACCTTAATACCAGCAGAGGTAAGAGCAGCAGATGCTACACCAGTTGCAAAGGGGTTAACGGTAGAGCCAAGGCAACCAACACCAGCGCCAAGAAGAACCATCATTGCACCGGTAAGGGTATCAAAACCAGCAGCCATCATAGTTGCAGAAAGCAGCGCATAGAAACCTACGGTCTCTTCACACATACCATAGGTGGAGCCGCCAATGGCAAACAGACCCATAAGAATAGGGATAAGAGCAATCTCGTTACCACCCATCTTACGAACAAGTACCGCAATACCATCATTAAGAGCATTGGTCTTGTTTACGATTCCAAGGAATCCACCAAGTACCATTACGAACAAGCAAACGTCAATAGCGTCTGCAAATCCCTTAGCAGGTGCCATCATAAAGTCACCGAGCGTAGCGCCGGTAACAGCTTCGGTGGTGCCTGCTACTGCAACAGTAATAAGACATACTGCAGCAAGGATAATGAAGATGATGGAGAAGGATGTAAGCATCTCCCTCTTCTTCTTAGGCTGTGCCTGGTCTGCCATGACCGTTCTCCTTTCGCGAGAAACATAAGCAACAACGAACAAATAAGGCAACGCAAACGGTGCCTATCACTGACATAATGATTTTTGCAGATTCGGTGCAAAAATGGGCAAGATATTTCTGACCGTTATCCAATAGTCGGTGAGCGTTGTTTTTTGGACAAACTTGATTTTTTAAAAAGAACGTGGTTGAGATTTATCAACTGCTTATACCTGTATTGCCAGTACACTCCCCTTATTCCATATTCTTTATCAGCTACTAAAAAACACTGATAGCCTTATTTCAGGATACTTTTATGCATAAATACTTAATTTATCTATCTTTTATTGTATAAACTATAAAAACCATTCATGGAATAATTCTTGACTTAGCCAGAAAAAATTATTTTTAATTAAAGTTTCTGGCTAAGTCTGTCTAGCACTACATACCACCTACTGTTACACATCAAACTGACTCAGTGCTTTTCCTACAAGCTCAAGACCTTTAACCAGCGTATCTTGCGAAGCACAGTAGCCCAATCGAGCACCACAGGGCAACTCAAAGCGGCTACCAGGAACAAGTAAAACACCGTAAGTATTAAGCAAATCAAGACAGAATGTCTCATCATCTATAGGAATATCAAACTGTATATACGAGGTTGATACTCCCTTTGGCGCAATCCATTTTACGCGCTGTTGCGTATCAATCCATGCTTGTGCGATGTCTCTATTTGTAAAGAG
>NZ_JAXEXL010000004.1:0-34782 GCF_034113385.1 Atopobium sp.
GTATCAATCCATGCTTGTGCGATGTCTCTATTTGTAAAGAGAATTTCTTTATTACGAGCAAGAATCTTATCTTTATGACGCAAGACATATGTCGCAAGCGCGTCATTAAAAACACCACCACAAATCATGGTGTAATCACGATATGTACGAATCATATCTGCAATTTCTTGCGGAGCAATAACCCAACCTATGCGCGCCGCAGGAGTTGAATAGGTTTTTGAAACCGAGTTGGTAATGATGGCTTTCTCATATACATCAATCATCGACTCGTACTCATCCGTATATTCCATCGGAAGATATACCTCATCGCACAGCACATAAGCGCCCACGCTGCGAGCAATCTCAGCTATCTGCTGTAATGTCTCACGCGATAAAACCGTACCAATAGGATTTGATGCATTATTAATGCAAATAAGTCGAGTGTTGGGACGAATCATTTTGCGCAAATCTTCAATGTCTGGATTCCAGCCCAATTCTTCCTTAATCTGCCAATACTCAATATCAGCACCTAGTGTACGAGGTATTTCATAGAGCGGTGCATACGTGGGCCACTCAGCGATAACATGATCACCAGGACGAATTATTGACATAAGTGCATTCCAGTTGGCACCAGTACAACCATTGGTTTGCAAAATATGCTCTGGATTAATTTCTTTTTTATATAAGTTCTGTACTTCAGCCTTAAACTCAGGTGATCCTTCTATCCACCCATAGTTCATTTTTTGCTTATCGAGAAGCTCATAAAAAGAAGCTCCATCGGCATTATCAAGCGCACGGATTTCACTCATCGTTAACGATGAAATCGTGGATTGTGCAATGTCATACACGGCATCACGCTCATGCACATTAAGCCAGTCTTCCACACCAATAACACTAATATCCATAGCCATCACATCCAGATAAAAAGTGGGAAAGGACGCTATCCCCTCCCACTTAACGGTACATAGATACGTTGAACTAAGCCCTGCTTAGAACACGGGGATAATTCCAATTACGGTAAGGGGAATAGAAATGATTCCCAATAACGTAATAATAATCATAACGATGACTTCTGTCTTAGAGAGGCCTTTTTTCTCTTCAATACGAGCCTTGCGGTAGAAGAACCAGCCAGGAACATATCCAAGACATGCCAGCAGCAAGAAGCCCCAACCAGTAAACAAAACACCTACAACCTGAAAGACCAGCGCCAAAATGCCAAAGAGCATTTGGAGCGTATTACCTTGCTGCATTGAATACTTAAGCTGGTATGCAGCAGCATATGCCCAAGTTACAACAATGGTAACCGTACACATAGAGATTGCGAAGGTGTAAGCATCAGCAGCAAAGGTTGCAATAACAATAAACACCTGAGTGCAGATACCAACAATAATCAAAGACATCTGAGGGGCATTAAACTTATTTCGCACGTCCCAAGATTTAGGTAGCAAACCATGATTTGACATCATGGATGAAGTCTCGGCAGGAAGCATGGTAAAGGACAGCCATGAACCCAGTACAGAAACGACAATTGCCCACGAAATAAAGGCGCCACCCCAGCCAGGTGCAACAAACTCAAAAACCGAAATGGTTGCAGGCTTTGGTGCAGCTACAAGCTGATCATAGGGCATAACACCATAAGGAATAACGGAAGCACCAATATACAGCACAAGCAAAACAATAAGGCCAACGATGGTTGCAGAACCAATCTCAGATTTACGACGAGCGCGTGCAGACATAACTGAAGCGCCCTCAATACCAATGAATACCCACATCATAATGAGGATGCATTGAGTCACTTGATTGGCTACGCCGCCAAGGCCACTTTCATTAGCTGCCATAATAACGGCATTGCGCTCAGCGGTCCCCCAAAAATCGGCTGTAAAAATACCAGCCTTAAATGAGATAACTGCAAAGCAAACAAACAACAAAATAGAAGCAATCTTTACCACCATGACAATTGCGTTGAGCGTCGAAGCACTTTCAACACCACGCAATACCAAATACGTAAGACCCCACAACATTGCAGATACTGCAACAACACCAATAATTGCAGGATTTCCTGTTGCAGGATCAGAAAAGACGCCAGGTAAAAGACCACCTAAGCAATAGTCTGAGCCAAGAACTTGGGCAAGCATGGTAGCAAAACCAACATTACCCAACCATGCGGAAAGCCAATACCCCCAACCAGAGATAAAACCATGCAAAGGCCCAAAGCCTTCTTCAGCATAAGCAACACAACCATCAAGATCGGGACGCTTACCACCAAGATTAGCGAGGGAAAGAGCAAGGAACAAAAAGCCTAAGCCGCACACAAGCCATGCAATAAGAGCTGCGCCAGGAGATGCGACATTAGCAAGCTGGCCAGTAAGGGCAAATACACCCGAACCAATACAAGATGAAACAACAAGACCTACGAGGCCAAAAAAGCCAACTCCGCCCTCATTGTCCACTACAGAGTTAGTGGAATCAGACATACAGTAAATCCTTCCAAACGCATTACATTTCTAAAAGACCTCCCTGGTTGGACCAAGGAGGTCTGAGTACCACTTATGTCAGTATATGCTTACTTCAAAGTTGCGTACATTACAGCCTTGATGGTGTGCATACGGTTCTCTGCCTCCTGGAAAACCTTGGATGCAGGAGACTCAAATACCTCGTCGGTAACTTCCATCTCGGTAATGCCGAACTTCTCTGCAACAACAGCACCCTTCTTGGTGTTGGTGTCATGGAAGGAAGGCAAGCAGTGCATGAAGATAGCATCGTCAGCAGCCATAGCCATAACCTCAGAGGTTACACGGTAAGGCTCCATCAGAGGAATGCGCTGCTTGTAAAGCTCATCGGGCTCACCCATGGATACCCAGATGTCAGTATAGATAACGTGAGCACCCTTTACGCCCTCAGCAACATCAGAGGTAAGCGTAATGGTAGAACCATTCTGAGCAGCAATCTCACGGCAAGTAGCTACAAGATCCTCGGTAGGCATGTTCTCCTGAGGACCACAAGCAACGAAGTTCATACCAAGCTTAGCGCAAACAACCATGAGGGAGTTAGCAACGTTGTTACGAGCGTCACCCATAAATACAAGGGTCTTGCCCTTAATGTCGTTGTTGAAGTTCTCCTTAACGGTAAGGATATCGGCAAGCATCTGCGTTGGGTGGAAATCGTCAGTCAGACCATTCCATACAGGTACACCTGCCTTGTCTGCAAGCTCCTGAACTACGTCCTGATCAAAGCCACGGTACTCAATACCATCATACATACGGCCAAGTACGCGAGCGGTGTCCTCTACGGACTCCTTGTGGCCCATCTGAGAACCAGTAGGCTCAAGATACGTTACGCCCATGCCAAGGTCATAAGCGCCAACCTCAAATGCACAACGGGTGCGCGTAGAAGTCTTCTCGAAAATAAGAGCAACGTTCTTGCCCTCAAGATAGCGGTGAGGAACACCAGTCATCTTCATACGCTTAAACTCGGCAGAAAGGTCGAGCAAGTAGTTGATCTCCTCGGTGGAGAAGTCGAGCAGCTTAAGGAAGCTACGACCAGAAAGGCTTACACCCATGGATACGATCCTTTCAAATAGAAAAACAGTAACCGGGGACTCCCCGGGTGGTACCACTTTAAACAGTACTAATCCGGAGGCGAGTAAAACTCACCTCCGGACCGAAGCTTAGAGCTCTATGAGTTTAGAGATCCTCACGTACGAAAGGCATGCTCATGCAGCGTGGGCCACCACGGCCACGGGAGAGCTCTGCGGAAGGTACAACGAGAAGGTCAAGGCCTTCCTTGTACAGTACGTCATTGGTAACGGAGTTGCGCTGATATACGCAAATCTTACCAGGAGCAACACAAAGGGTGTTGGAACCATCGTTCCACTGCTCACGAGCAGCTGCAACGGGGTCACCGCCACCGCAAGGAATGAGCTTAACAGCGTCAAGACCCATAGCCATTGCAAGAATGTGCTCAAGGGTGTCATTCATCTCTTCAATCTTGACTTCGCCCTCAGCAGCACCCTTGGTGAGCTTGAATACGCGCAGCGTACCCATGATTGCAGGGTGAATGGTGAACTTGTCAACATCAATCTGAGTGAAGACGGTATCGAGGTGCATGAATGCACGAGAGGAAGGAATGTCGAATGCATAGATGGTATCAATCTCGCACTCGTCACCCTTCTCCCAGAACATGTTCTGAGCCATGATGTCGATAGCAGCAGCCTGGGTGCGCTGAGAAATACCAACAGCCAAGGTGTGAGCGTTAATGTTAAGAACGTCGCCGCCCTCAGTGTGATATGCAGAGTCACGACGGAACCACAAAGGAGCGTCATTGTACTCAGGGTGATCACGGAAGATGTACTTACCAAAGAGGGTCTCGCGGTTACGAGTTACGGAGTACATACGGTTGAGGTTAACACCCTTACCTACGATTGCGAAAGGATCGCGCGTGAAGTAGGTGTTAGGCATGGGGTCAATCAAAAGATCAGACTCGCCGTCTGCATCGTGACCAACAAGCTCGTCGAGAAGAGCGGTGGAGTTGGTAGGAAGCTCGAGCTCGTTCTTACGGATACCAGCAATAGACTTCTCTACGAAGGTCTGGGTATCGGTAATGGAGTCCATGAACTCCTTAACAGCTGCACGAGCAGTTGCGCCATGAAGGCCAGACTCATCAAGCCACTGATTGGTGAACTCCTCACGGGAGCCAGCAGCGTCGAGTGCCTCAGCAGTCAACTTCTCGAGGTATACAACCTCAGCACCTGCCTCCTGAAGAAGCTCAGCAAACTTGTCATGCTCAGCCTGAGCTACCTCAAGGAAAGGTACGTCGTCAAACAAAAGACGACCAAGCTCATCGGGGGGAAGATTGAGAAGCTCCTCGCCGGGGCGGTGAAGACAAACCTTCTTCAGAGAGCCAATCTCGCTGTGGACGTAGAGTCCGTTAGCCATGGTCCCTCCTCCTTTCAATGTCGCATCCTGCGACGTATCTGGACTTTGCATGCGTATGCATGCACTACTACCAACACGGCACCGCAGCACACTGGTACCACGTCCGTGGATTTACGCTTATCAATATACATCCATTATTCAATAATGCAATGGAAAAATCTGAACGGTATATTTGTGGCTGTTAACGGTCTTGAAATACTAATCTGCTCATAAACTGAACATATATCCATCATAAACTATGATAATTAACTGGACTTTTACTAATTCGCTAAAGATTTTGTTTATCTTATTTGTAAATATATTCTTGTAATTTACACATTTCTGAGCATTTTTAAGTATTCCATAATATGCAAGATATTGCGTATTTTATGTAATAAATGCTACTACTCGGATATTAAGAATTATGAGTAGCGTTACATTTTCATTTAATTGAGGGCTTACGTGCGAAAGTGCCAGCTTATAAATCTAAGCTAGTACTCATTCGGGGTGAGTCACGGCAAACTTTTTTATGTACTCATAAGAATATTTCTGGCGTGAATTATTTATTTGTTGTATAACCAAGACTCATTTTGTACTAAAGAAGTTGCAATAAAATGGTTTAAGAAAAGTAGAATGTTTTCTTAAAAGCACCAGATTTTGAACATGCTCGCATAGATTGATTCGCAATGGCAGAAACTATAACACTCAAAATTGAGCGCATGACCTATGGAACAGATGCAATTGCACACGATGCCAGTGGCAAAACTGTTTTTGTGTATGGGGGTGTGCCTGGAGATATTGTTTGCGCGCACATTACCTCTAACAACAAAACCTTTAGCAAGGCGCGTGTTACCAAGATTTTAGAGACTGGCCCTTATCATCGTGAAGCTGCTTGCTCTTTTGTTGAGCTTGCAAGCGGCTGTCCGTGGGCACAAATAACCTACGACCAGCAGCTTGTGGCAAAACGAGCTAATGTGGTGGATGCTCTCAAACGCATTGGGCATTTTGACCCACTATATGCAGAGAATCTTGTAGATGAATGTACCTCCCCTTCTTATGAGTGGGAATATCGCAACAAACTTGAACTTGGCTTTACACGTAACCATGGTCGTGCACAGCTTGGTGTGCACGCACTTAATACCAACGAGCTTCTTAAACTTGATACCACTAAGCTGTTGCCAAAACAGCTCGCAAACCTGCCTAAATCAATTTCAGGCGCACTCTCCTATCTATCCAACTCACATAACCTGTCATTTACGCGTGTAGGCATTCGTACCTCAAAACGTACCAACGATGTTGAAGTAGCTTTATGGACAGAGCCTGGAGCGTTTCCTCGTGCCCAAGTTGCACGTGTGCTCAATGATGCATGCAAACTCACGAGCGTGGTCCGTGTTATGAGCAAAGGCCCTGCAAAAGCACGTAAAATCGCAGGTGTAGAGCGTCTGAGTGGCAAGGGCTATTGGACGGAAAAAATCGCTAACGAAACCATGTACTTATCGGCACCTTCTTTTTTCCAAGTAAATACTAAGGGCGCCGAGCGGTTAGTTGAACTCATGATGGAAGGCCTTAAACCTCAAGCGCACGATGTTGCCATGGATTTATATAGTGGCGCAGGGACCTTTACCCTTCCTTTGGCTCGCGCTTGCTCCTTTGTACATGCGGTGGAAAGCTACGGTCCCGCCGTTAAGGATTTGCGCCGTAATGTAGAAAAGGCCGCCTTATGTAACGTTGCGGTTGCTGGTGGTGATGCTGCACGTGAGTTTCCTCACTGTGAAGCAGATATTATTGTGGTAGATCCACCACGTGCAGGTCTAGCTCCTGAAGTCATAGATTTGCTTTGCAAGCAACCTGCTCGTGCAATAGCGTATATATCATGTGATCCCCCCACGCTTGCGCGTGATTTGGCGCGCTTTGCTGCAGATGGCACGTTTGCTCCTGTACGTATCACACCAGTTGACTTGTTCCCGCAAACCTTCCATGTGGAGACGGTCACCATTTTGTTCAGAACGTAAAGCGTATAGGTGCATTTTCATATCTCTTCTGAGATAAAGATTCAAGTAAGGTTACAGTTTATGCTTAATGTTGTGCTTGTAGAACCAGAAATACCTGCAAATACTGGCAATATTGGTCGAACATGCGTGGTAAGTGGGACACGCCTCCACCTTATTAAGCCGCTAGGATTTTCTCTTGATAATAAAAACCTCAAGCGGGCAGGTATGGCCTATTGGCAAAGCCTCGATGTGTGTCTTTACAACAGCTGGGCTGAATTTGTAGAGAAAAACGCTCCCTTTGCAACGCCATCTAAAAAAACAGCCTCCCCTGCAAACGACAGCCTTCCTCAGCTGCATTTCTTAACAAAAAAGGCTCGTAAAACCTATGTTGAAGCGAGCTATCATGACGGTGATTTTATTATCTTTGGCAAAGAAAGCTCCGGCTTGCCAGAAGCGCTTTTGGCAAAGCATGCCTTAGAATGTGAGCGCATCCCCATGCTTACTGACAATAAAGCTTTAGTAAACGGTGATGCTTGGAGCAACAAAAACGCAAATCTTAGCTCAGAAGGTACGCCACGTACGCATGAAGCGCTGCTATCCCAAGATATTTGTGGCAACTTCATTGACCCTGAAGACTATCACGTAAGCGCACTCAATCTCTCTAATGCAGCAGCAATTGTGCTCTATGAAGCATTGCGCCAGATTAATTTTGTTACCATCCAAAAATAATACTTGCATAACAGTGCCATGACGCGTACAGTTCTTAACAATTACAGGAACATTTGAGAAACCCTAAGGAGGCACACGGATGACCTGCCCCGCAGTACAGTTTGTTTCCAACAACTGGTGGTGGTGCACGCTTATGGCGATTGGTCAATCGTGAGTCTTCTGCGCGCACTATACGTAGCACTTGAGGAACTCCCGGGCGACCGGGAGTTTTTTTATGGGTCCAAACACGCACACTAAGAAAGAAGGAACGTATGTCAAAGAGTACCCAGCAGCCACGCACACTTGCTACCGAGAAAACCGATGAGCTTGGGGTTCGTTCTCTCATCCTCCTTGCTGTTCTTCTCGCTGCAGGATTTATCTTAAACTTCACGGTTGGCAAGGCAATTTCGAGCATTTCTGGTGGCATGATTAGCCCTGAGTTTATTATTTCGGCTTTCTGCCTCACCATTTTGATTGTAAAACCACGTGTACACCACGCGTTCATTTTTGGCTTAATCTCTGCTGCTGTCATTCAAATTACCACCACGTCGCCATTTATTGATTTTGCTGCCGAGGGTATTGCAGCGGTGCTTATGGCCGTGCTGGTACATGCTGGTAACAAAATGCCACACACTAAACTCTTGCCTTTTGTAAGCACCTTCATTACTACTACAGTTTCTGGACTTATTTTTATGGCCATCAAAATTGTTATGATTGGCGCCGTTTCACAGCTTATTGCTGCTATGACCCCTGTTATCCTTTTGACTGCCGTATTTAATGCACTGCTTGTACAAAGTCTCTATAAGCCTGTTGTTGACGCCCTCAGGATTGGATAGGTATGAGCCAACAAGCAGCTATAGCTCTTGATGATGTGAGCTTTTCTTATGCGTCTACGCCAGATACCACTAAAGGTCAGAGCTTTGCACTTGACCACATAAACCTTGAGATTGCCACCGGAGAGTTTGTTGGTGTCATTGGTCCTTCTGGTGCAGGAAAATCAACACTGGCAGCCGTACTTTCTGGTGCAATCCCCCACCACACGCGCGGCACACTGTATGGCGCCACGCTGATTCAAGGCCAAGATACCTGCGATGTAAGCCTGACAGATATTTCCCAGCAGGTAGGTAGTGTGCTGCAAGACATCGACTCACAAATGGTCTCCTCAGTCGTAGAAGATGAAATCCTCTTTGGCCTAGAAAACTTTGGCATTCCCCACGAGTTTATCGAGAAACGCCTGGATGATGCCTTGACTACGACAGGTATACGCAATCTACGCCACCGAGATATTGCCACACTATCTGGTGGACAAAAACAAAAAGTTGCCTTAGCTGCTATCTTGGCATTACAGCCTCAAATCCTGATACTTGATGAGCCAACCGCTGCATTGGACCCACGCTCTTCTCAAGCCATATTTGACCTGCTTAAAGACTTATCTCACAACAAGGGCATTACCATCATAGTTATAGAACAAAAGGTTGCTCTTTTATCCCAATACTGCTCGCGCATGCTTGTTATGGACCATGGCCGTATTGCACTTGATGGAGCACCACGAGAAGTTTTGCAACAGAGCAGTCAGTTGCGTGCCATTGGTGTAGACACCCCTCGCGTTACCAGAATTTCCAACAGCTTGTATACGGAAGGGCTTTTAAACACCGCGCATACGTGCATTACGCCGGAAGAAAGCTGTAATCAAATTTGCTCAATACTTACGTCTATTCCTGCCTCCAGCCGCAAGTCTGTACCTCTTAAGGAGTCTGTTGAACGTACAGCTAAAGACAGCGATTCCAAAGGCAACGATTCCCATACTACAGATAACGTGGTTGCTCGTGTTAGTCATGTGTCTTTCTCATATGCAGAAGTTGATGCTATTCATGACCTCAGTTTTACCCTACATGAAGGAGAAACACTTGCGGTTATTGGTCAAAATGGCGCTGGTAAAACCACCCTCACTAAACTTATGAACGGTTTACTACAACCAAAACACGGTAACGTACAGATTGCAGGGATGGACACACGTACTACCCCCACAAGCACATTAGCAGCGTCAGTGGCAACTCTGTTCCAAAACCCAGACCATCAACTGTCTAAAAACACCGTGCTCGATGAGGTATGTTTTACACTTGAGCTTCACGGTTGTGACCGTGCAACAGCACATACCCGTGCACAGGCTGTTCTTGATACTTTTAATCTACCTGCACAAGCATCCCCCTTCCAATTGTCGCGTGGACAACGGCAAATGGTTGCCTTAGCAAGCATTGTGGTCTTACAGCCCAAGCTCATCATTTTAGATGAGCCAACAAGCGGACTGGATTATCGTGAATGTATGACTGTTATGCAGGCTGTCAAGAAACTTACTCAACACTCAACAGCAGTCCTTATGGTGTGTCATGACATGGAAGTAGTACTGGACTTTGCCAATCGTGTACTCGTTATGGCAGATGGGCAGCTGTTAGCAGACGGCTCACTTGCACAAGCCTGCTCTAACCAGCAGCTTATGCAGCAGGCTTTTGTACAGCCTCCCCAAACGCTTGCCCTGGCTACGCAGCTCACTCAAAGAGGCTATCCACGCTACGCGGGCCTTACGCAAGTAGAAGAGTTTATTGCAACTACGCATGAAATGGTGCGCTATGAATAATCTGATTGACTACACACCGGGAACGAGCTTTTTGCACCGCCTCAACCCAGTTACTAAGCTCGTGCTTGCTACATGCATAATTGCTGCAACACTCATTGCTCATTCGTTTATAACGTTGTTGGGATTATTGGCAGTAAGCTTTTTACTTGCTGCACATGCAGGCGTTGTACGCAAATTGAGCACACTTTTATATATGCTCATACCCCTCGCCCTTATTATGGTGCTATTGCAAACCATCTTTATTCAAGAAGGCACGCGCATAGCTGCATGGATTACGAGCAATGGACTCAGTACTGGCATTATGGTTGGATTACGTTTAATTGGTATTGCGCTGCCACTCGTACTTATGCTCATGGTTACGCGCCCCAATGACTTAGCTAATGCATGTGTTGAACTTTTACATATTCCTTATCGTTATGCCTTTACCTTTACTGCGGCGCTGCGCTTTATCCCGCTGTTTTCTAAAGAAATGACAGCCATTATGGAGGCGCAAACTGCCCGCGGCGTACAGTTTGATACCAAAAATCCACTCAAAAAAATGCAGCTTATGATGCCTGTTATTGTCCCACTATTAGTGAGCTCCGTTGCTAAAACAGACGGCGCTGCGCTTGCTGCCGAGCAGCGCGGATTTTACCTACGCAACGCTCAAAGCTCCTACAAACGCTACTCACTTACCCTGCTCGATGCCCTAGCTTTATTGCTTTGTCTAGGTCTTATCGTTAGCGCCGTACTGTTGTAGTCTTTGTTGTTTTCGTCAGTGTACGTGGCTGCTTAACAAAGCGTTCCACTACTTAGGCTCTTGTCCTGTGCCGAGAAGCTCTTGTAATCTGCATCTTTACAGTGTACAGCGGTCTTTAATGCTACGGTAAGGCCTCTTACCATAGTATCCACTGACATACTGGGAGTATTTGCAGCTAAGGTACTGGCCTGCTCAATGGCATAGGGAACATGAATAAACGTACCCTGAGCATGTGGATAGCTCTGTGCCAGCAAATGCAACAAGCGATACATGACTTCATTACACACATAGGTGCCTGCTGTATAAGAGACAGCAGCGGGAACATTTGCTGCTTGCATGGCAGCAACCATTGCTTGCACTGGTAATGTTGCAAAATAAGCTGCTGGACCTTGTGCTACCAATGGTTTGTTATGAGGTTGTGCTCCCGCATTATCTGGAATGCGCGCATCAACGTAATTGATAGCTACAAACTCGGGCGTAATACACGCGCGCCCACCAGCCTGACCAACACAGACTACAATGTCGGGTTGTATTTGAGTTAGTGCAGCTTCCACCTGCTGGAAAGCTACTCCAAACTCCACAGGAATTTGCAGCTTGGTACAACTTGCAGATGCAATGGTATGAGGAAGCTGCGCAACAGCCTCCCATGCTGGATTGATTTTCTCGCCACCAAAGGGTTCAAAACCAGTAACCAGAATGCTGTGGTGCGTTGTCTTTGTCATGCGCTTTATACTCTCATTCAGTTTTTTGACCATATAGCAGATTTGTCTTGCAGGTATCCTCTCACAAAACCACTTGCCGTAAATATGAGCATCCTGCCTTTTTTACCAAGCAAACATGCCGCCGAAACACCTAATATAAGAATCGATAATATGTCCATAGTATGTAAACAGCACTATGGGCAGGTAAACTCGTACGTAAAGGAGAAGCATGATACCAACAAAGAAAGGGTATTCGCTTATCAAAGCAGCGGGTAAAGCTATAACGCTGAGCGCCGCGCTTTTGATGGCGCTTCCCATCGATGCGCTGGCTTGCACTCAGGTGTACGTTGGACCAAAAGCCACAGATAGTGGCAATGTATATGTTGGTCGCACTGAGGACTATGCCCCTCGCCATGGCAAGGTATTTGGCATCCAAGAGCCTCGCACCAACCCAACATTCACCTCTGATGAATCAGATTTTAGCTGGACGTACAAGGGCACCACACATCGTTACACCTATGTACGTGACGTTGCTGGTGACTGGGGCGGCCGCCAAGATGCCTACTCCGAAGCAGGCACTAATGATGCAGGCGTAAGTGTTTCTGCAACCCTTACCACCGATTACAACAAAAAGATAGCTGCTGTTGATCCCTGTGGTAATAAATCAAATCCTGAGTCTGGTATTGGTGAGTACACGGTTACCGATGTGTTACTCGGTTGTTCCAGCAGCGCACGTGATGGCGTAAAGCTCTTGGGTTCCATTATTGATACGCACGGCAACTATGACTGTAACCAGATTACCATCTCGGATGCATCCGAGACCTGGCTATTCATGCAGCTCTCTGGTCACCAATGGTGCGCAATCAACTTGACTGCCGCTGCTCCTGACAAAGTTTCCGTTAATCCCAACATTGGCAAGCTCAAGTTCAAAGTAGATTTGAACGACCCCAATGTATGCATTCACTCTACGGGTATGGTAGAAACTGCAGAAAAGGCTGGTACGGCTACTTACTTTGATGCAGAGAAAACTCAGTTTGATGTTGCCACCTCATATGGTAGTGAAGATTCTGGTACTCCTCAGTACACCCGCTATGCCCAGGGTCATGCTCACTTTGGTGATGTCTTGGCAAAGGGTAGTTACACCATAAACGAGACTGGTGTAACCAGTCTTAACGACCCACAGCTTCTCTTTACCCCTGGCAAGACTGGCATTACCCTTATGGACTCCATGAAGGCACTCTGCGCTCGTGGTGAGGGTACTAACTTTGACGCAAACGCTAACAATAAACTCTACTCAATTGGTAACAACCGTAATGTAGAAGGTCACTTGTTCCAAATTCGTCAAGGTATGTCTCCTGATATTGCTACCATTCAGTGGGAAAATCTTTCTCGTGTAGAGTTTGGCCTGTTTATACCAAGCTATTCTGCACTTCTTACTGAAGTAGATACCAGTATTTATCCCACAATTGATAAGTTCACCAATAAGCACACGGGTAGTGATGAGAAACAAGATTCTGTAGCAGCAGCTATGGATGCATCCACTGAGAATGGCTCTTTGGATTACACCATCATGGATATCAATACCCTGGCCTATAACAATCGCACAGATTTAGCCAAGCCTGTTCGTATGTATCTTGACGCCCTTCAGAAGCAAGTCATTGCTCAGCACAACGTGGTAGATACAGTTATGCAAGCAACACCCGCAGCTGATCGCTCTGCTCTTGCTAATGCTGCTCACAACGCAGTAAGCCAGCAAGCGTATCAGAAATTGCATAATCTTCTGGGCGAGATGCGCGGATGGCTCAAGGGCAGCAAATCCTCTCCCTTTACTCCAAGTGACTGGAATGCAGACACCAAAGACCTCCAAGCACCTGTATACTATGCAACCGCAGTAATTGCTCCTGCAATTACCAGCGTTTCTGACTCAACCACCGTTGCGGTTGATGAGCCTGTAAAGCTATCGGTTGAGGCAAATATCCCTGATGGCATTAAGGGTAGCGACCAGTTCATGAAGGTTGCTTGGTTTAACAAGACTAACGACACAAAGGTAGCTGAAACAGCCACTATTGATGTTGACACCTCCAAGGCTGGCACAACTGAGTACTATGCGGTAGTAACTAATACCATGTCTGGTAAGTACACTATCTCTAAGACGGTAAGCGTTACCGCCGAAGCTACCTACAAAATGGTGAAGGCTCCTACTCAGGTAACCATGGGCCAAGAAGCCACTTTTGTATCCGATGCAGACTTTAGCAAGTTTGTTGAGGTTCGTGTAGACAACAAGGTGGTTGACCCTTCCAATTACACTGCTCAGTCTGGCTCTACTGAGGTAACCCTCAAGAGCTCCTATACTAAGACTCTAGCCGCTGGTGAGCACACACTAGATATTGTGTCTAACGATGGTAAGGCTTCTGCCAAGTTCACCGTTGTAGCCGCTCAAACCAATATGTCTAATGGAACTAAACCTAGCAAGAAGACTAACGGTCTTCTTCCTAAGACAGGCGATTCCACTAACATTGCTATAGCTTCTGCTGTGGGCATTGCTGGTACTGCTTTGGCCTTAGTGGCAATAGACCGTAAGCGCAAGAGCAACGAGGTATAATTACTAGATTCTTGTACGCTCATGGAATACGCCCTCGCAATCATTTGCGAGGGCGTATTTTTGTTTTAGTTCTTATAGTTAAACGTTGTAATCAAACAAATAAGAAATACCATTAGTAACCATACGTACTTACAAACTAAAACTCAATCTCATCCAAATCTTCCCATGTCTCAAGACAGGCATCCAACTCCGCCACAATCCGAGCCTGATCCATATTACGGCCAATAAAACATAGTTTGGTTTGACGATCACCGGTTTCTGTATCCCATTCATCCATAATCTCTGGGTTTTGAGCAATGAGCTGTTGTTGCTGATTCTGAGGAGCACTTGCTACAAACAAGCCATTTTCACTAAGCGTCATTTGACGACCCGCCTGCTCAAACACGAAGCACATATCAGGATCCTGAGAAGCCCATACCATGCCTTTACAGCGAATAATGCCCAGCTCATTCCATTTTTGTAGCACCTCGTTAAAAGCATCCACATTAAAGGGTTGTCGACGACGATACACAAAAGTGGAAATGCCATATTCCAGTACTTCAGGATGATCATGCTCTTCTGGATGCTCCATGGCATGCATCCAAGCAGCGGAGTTATATGCTGTATCAAAGTTAAAGCGACCCGTATTAAGCAGCTTACTCAAAGGAACAACACTGTTTTGAGCTTCAAGAATCTCTGCATCCTTCTGCAGGCTGCCAACTAAACTCTTAAGCTCAGCCAACTGTGCCTTAGAAACTAAGTCAGTTTTATTGAGTATCAACGTAGAACAAAACTCAATCTGTTGAATGAGAAGTGCCTCAAGATCGTCTTCATCGATATTCTCGGAAAGTAAAGACGTGCCACCGTTAAACTCATCATACATACGCGCACAGTCGACCACCGCCACGATGTTATCCAAATCCATGGGTGCATAATCATCACCCCACTTGGTGCGGTCACAAAAAGCACTAATGGTGTATGCAATAGGAATAGGCTCACAGATGCCAGAAGCTTCAATCACGATATAGTCAAACTTACCGCTGCTGGCAATCTCAGACAATTGACGCTCTAAATCTTCCGACAGGGTACAGCACAAACAACCATTGGTCATAGGAATGAGCTCATCGGATTGAGATAGCCCGCCATCTGCAATCAAATGGGCGTCTACGTTAATCTCACCTATATCATTAACAATAACAGCTGCACGAATACCCTCGGTATTAGCTAGCATATGATTGAGCAGCGTAGTTTTACCAGCGCCCAAATAACCCGTAAGCAAAATAATTTTTACTGGAGTTTTTTGCTCTGTCATAGCTTCCCTTCTTTACCTTATACACGTATGCATTTGCTAATACATGTACTGTCTTTATTAAAGTATGCTTCGTCAAACTAGTATACTCATGTGGAATATATTTCTGAAGGGATACCCATGATTCTTGCTTCTGCTTCTCCACGACGTTTGCAGCTTCTACAAGAGATTGGCATAACACCTCTTGTATTGCCTACTCATATTGATGAGTCTCCCCTTCCTGCCGAGAAACCCACTGCTTTAGTAGCTCGTTTAGCACAACAAAAAGCAGCTGTCTGTTGGAAAAACGCTTTACAGAAGTGCGACAGAGCATCTATAGCCAATCAAATCATCGTAGCAGCAGATACAACGGTCTGGTTAAACAACACCAGCTTGGGCAAACCATCCAATACCTCAGATGCCACTCAGATGCTGGAGCAACTATCCGGCAAAACACATCATGTTTCTACGGGAGTACATATGCTTAAGCTTGACAGTGCTGGAGCTATTGCTGCTCAGACAGGTTTTATCGAGACGAGCAAGGTCACGTTTTACAGCCTAAGCGCACAAGAAATTGAGCGCTATGTTGCCACTGATGAGGCCATGGATAAAGCTGGAGCGTATGGCATTCAAGGACAGGGACGCTTGCTTGTCCAAAAGATTGAGGGCGATTTCTTTACCATCGTAGGACTTCCCATTGCACGACTCATGCGAGAAATGCAGTCACTTGAATCAGGACATGAACAAGACAAAAACACTATGGAGGACACATGGGTTTAACTTCCATCACACAAATCCCTGGCATCTACGCTGCACACTACACGAATGAAGAAGCTGCTACGGGCTGCACAGTCATCATTTGTCCCGATGGCGCTACAGGCGGTGTAGACGTTCGCGGAGGAGCGCCTGCCACACGCGAAACTGATTTGTTGCGCCCAGAAGAGACGGTCAATGTCCTACACAGCGTGGTGCTTTCTGGCGGTAGCGCCTATGGTCTTGAATGTATGTCTGGCGTTGCTCATGAGCTTGAGAAGCGTGGTATTGGACTCAATGTGGGAGTAGGTATTGTTCCTATTGTGAGTGGTGCTTGCATATTTGACCTCGCCTGCGGCAGTTTTTCTGTCCGTCCCACCCTTGCCAATGGGATGACTGCCGCAGCTACCGCCCTCGACAACAATGCTCCTCTTGAGCGTGGTAATGTTGGAGCTGGTACTGGCGCTACCGTAGGCAAACTCGCTGGACCTTCTCGTACTATGAAAGGTGGCTTTGGAGAAAACGTCCAGGTAAGCGGCGAGCTTATCTGTGGAGCTGTGGCAGCAGTAAATGCTTGTGGTGATGTTATAGATCCAGTAACTAATATACCAGTGGCAGGTATGCTGGACAAAAACGACCCCTCAAGCATTGCAAACACCATAGATGCACTGACTACCATGGCAGCAAGCATGCCCTTATCGCGCACTAACACGACCATTTCTTGTGTAGTTACTAACGCAAAACTAACTAAAGCTCAAGCAACTAAAGTAGCTCAGATGTCTGCTGATGCCTATGCACATACTATCAAGCCGACGCATACTACGAATGATGGTGATACCATTTTTGTTATGGCAACCGGACAGGTAGAAGTACCTCTTGATGTAGTTGGCGTCCTTGCTACACAAGCCTTAGAACAAGCAATTATAGACGGAGTGAGCAAGGCTAAAACTGCTTACGGTTTTATAGCAGCTCATGACTTATAAACGTACTATGACATGAACATAGATAAAAGAAGGGATACGGTGCAACAAACATGAATACCTTTAAAGGTGTAGCAGACACCCTCTTTATTCCTCTTACTGCAAGAATCTATGTCTCTCAGCGGTTTCCAGAGTATTTTTACGACTCAAAAGCAGTGGAATTATCATCTATTCTGCCCGACAATAACATACAGAAAAACTCGTCAGAGTACAGCATGCTTGCATCGGTGGCGCGCTCATATACGATGGATGAAATGATAAAAAACTTTATTGCAGCTCACCCAACATGCAACATCATTAATCTTGGCTGTGGATTAGAAACGACATGCAGTCGCATTGCAAGCACCACTGCAACATTTTATGAGCTTGACCTGCCAGAAGTCATAGAAAGCAGACGAACCCTTCTCAAAGAGCAGCCACATGAAACGTATATTACGGGCGATCTCTTTAACCTGGAGTGGACGGATTGTATAGAAGATCGAACATGTCCCACCTTATTTATTGCCGCTGGTGTATTCCAATACTTTCATGAGGCAAAGATACTCCGTCTTATTAAAGAGCTTCGAAGCATATTTACAAAAGCAGAGCTCATCTTTGATGCAACTAATAAAGCAGGGCTTGCATATGCACAAAGGTATGTAAAAAAGACTGGCAATACTTCAGCCATGATGTACTTCTTTGTGGATAATTGCGAGATATTTGCCAACAAAGCAGGTGTCACTCTACTTGAACAGCGGCCTTTTTTCACCGCAACGCAAAAGATATTGGGAAGAAAGATTAGCCTTTCCACCAGATTGATTATGAAATTTGCTGATGGTTTAGGTAGAACAAAAATACTGCACCTCAAGTTGTCCTAAAGCCGTATGGACAACCAAAGAAGCATCCTCATGTTTCTTGCTAATTAAACTTATAAAGCTTTTGAGCAACGCGATAAATATAAATCGTAGTCTTAACGCCCGCCTTAGTAGGTAGATTAGTAGCAAAACCAACTACGCCGCGACGAGCTCTTCTATACATGCGGTCATCATACGCTTTTAGCTCATCCCAAAGCGCCTGACAATTATCCATAGCATCAGGGTCATCAGAAAGACGTGAGTAGACCGAGCACACAGCCATCATAAGCGTAAAATGATTGCACATATAGCTGCGCAACTTAGCAATCTCGATGTCATCATACAGATGATAAGCGCGCATCATAATACGTGTTACAGCTAACTGCTGACTCACACGAGAAATAGCCACACTCTCATTAATAGATTGATCGTCTCGGCCAATAAAGTAACGATACAAATCCACGTCCAAATAGTAGAGCGTTTTACAGCGTGGCAGAGGCACATACGCATAGATGTTATCCACATAGAAGGTATGAGCTGGCATAGGTAAGCCGCCCTCAAGCAATACATCCGTACGATAACAAAGTGAATGCATAAGCAGGTTTTGCGTCATCATGAAGTGGCCAATGTTCTTCCAGCCAATTACACGATTACGCGGCAGCGCATACTTAAAATCCACTCTATTTTGTTTGCCGTCTACCACATGCTCAAACACATAGTTAGTAATAACCAAATCCACTCGCTCGTCCATGTCAATAAAACGACGAAGTTGCACGAGAAGTGCCTGGAGAGCGGACGCCTCTACCCAGTCATCTGAATCAATAATCTTAAAGTACTTACCTTGTGCGTTATTCAAAGCAGTAAGAACAGCCATACCATGGCCGCCATTAGGCTGGTGAATAGCTGTAATGATGTTGGGATACCGAGACGCCCACTCATCCGCTCTTTGTGCTGTGCAATCCTTGGTAGAGCCATCATCAACAATGCAAATATGGATGTCTTCTGCGAAATGAGAGCCTTCCAAAATCGACAGAATACACCTATCCATATAGTCTTCAGAGTTGTAACACGGAATACCAAAGGTAATTACTTTATTTTGACTTGCAGACATCAAACTACCTTATGCACGCTGGGCAATAATCTCATCACACAGGTTAAGAGCAGATGCGCACACGCCATCCATATCGTAATAGCGATACTCTGCCAAACGACCTGCGGGATGGAAGTTTACCAAACCACGAACGCGATCGCGATATTGCTCATATAAAGCACGGGTATCGTCCTGCAAGATTGCATAATAAGGAGTTTCTCCGCTACCAGGCTCAAACGCCTTAGAGTATTCACGCATGATAGTGGTTTTACCAGGAACAACCTGACCAGTCATATTCTTAAACTCAGTAATGCGTGTAAAGTCCTCAGAGGTGGTGTAATTAACCGTGCCAACAGGCTGGAATTGATCCATATCTAAGGTCTCAAACTGCATATCCAAGGTGCGGTAAGGAAGTCCACCCAAATCAAGGTCAAATAGCTCATCCAAAGGACCTGTGTAAATAACCTCACCACCATACGGGCGCTCACGAACTTCCACATGTGTCTTCGTAACTGTCAAAATGTCACGAACATCTACATTAAGGAATACGTCAATCAAATCATGATCAAGCATATGCTCAAACATCTTGGTATATCCCTGTGCAGGCATACCTTGGTGTGGAGCCTGAGGGAAATACCTATCGTCATCACCTACAAAGATGGGAACACGACCCGTAATGGACTTATCAATCTGGTCAGGTGTCTTGCCCCATTGCTTCATGGTGTAGTACAAGAAAACGTTTTCATAGACGTAATCTGCTACTTCTACCAGCTCGTCATCGTTTTTATCTCGCAGCTCCATAATGGGAACTTTTTTGTTCTCACCAAACGTGGCAACGAGTTTTTGGTACAGGCGCTCGCCCTTCTCGTCACCAAAAGCAAGCTTAAGCGACGTATGGTTAAAGGGAACAGGCATAAGAGTACCGTTGATGTTTGCAAGGACCTTGTGATCGTAATCTGTCCACTCGGTAAAGCGAGAAAGGAACTGATGTACACGATCATTAAACGTATGATAAATATGAGGACCATACTTGTGGACCAAAATACCAGCTGCATCCTCATAGTCAAAGGCATTGCCTGCAATATGATTACGGCGCTCAATGACAGCAACCTTGTATCCACACGCCTCAACCAACTTACGAGCGCAGGTAGCTCCAGCAAAACCAGCTCCTACAACCAAGGCGTCATAGGAATCAGCGTTAAACGTAGCAGGCAGTCCATACTCACAGTTCATGTTTATCCTCCCCTAGGCCAGTTGGCCCGCAGGCTCAAAAAAAGCGAGTGTGGGACTGTCCCACAGCTCGGTCGTTTGGTCGATTTTATCACGTGTGTCTATAATGGTGACACATCGTGCGAAACGTCCGTTGGTTGTGCATAATCGCTCCGGCGCTCGCCTCCACGATTTAGTACGAGTTTTTTGGGGAGGATTTTGCATGAGTGATTTTTTAAATCGCATGAAAGACGCAGCTAAAGCAGATAAAAAGACCATTGTTTTACCCGAGGGTGAAGATCCGCGTACTTTAGCGGCCGCTCGCATGATTGTGGATGAAGGCATTGCTCATCTTGTAATCTTGGGAAACCCTGACGAAATTAACATTGATGGCGTTACTGTCATTAATCCCGTTACTTCTCAAAAGCATGAAGCATACTCACAAAAGTTCGCCGAATTGCGCGCCAAAAAAGGTATAACTATCGAGCAGGCACGTGCACAAATCAATGACGCTACCTACTTTGGCACCATGATGGTAAAGATGGGTGACGCAGATGGACTGGTTTCTGGTGCCTGCCACTCTACGGCAGATACCCTGCGTCCTGCCTTGCAGATTCTTAAAACCGCTCCTGGCACCAAGCTTGTCTCGGCATTTTTTATTATGTGTACCGATAAAAGCGAGTTTGGTGAAAACGGTACTGTTTTGTTTGCAGACTGCGGCCTTAACATTGCTCCTACCGCTAATGAGCTTGCGGAAATTGCGGCAGCATCCGCCACTTCATGGAAAACGTTCATGTCTGATGAGCCTCGTGTAGCCATGCTTTCTTACTCAACTATGGGCTCTGCTGGCGGAGAGACTGCAAAGAAAGTACAGGAAGCTACCTCTATTATTAAGGAAGCCTATCCTGATGTGCTCGCAGATGGTGACTTGCAGCTTGATGCCGCTTTGGTACCCAGTGTGGCGCAACTCAAGGCTCCCGACTCTTCCGTTGCTGGCAAGGCCAACATCTTGGTCTTCCCCACTTTGGAAGCAGGCAACATTGGCTATAAGTTGGTTCAGCGCTTTGCCAATGCTCAAGCATATGGCCCCATCCTCCAGGGCATTGCCAAACCCGTTAATGATTTGTCTCGTGGTTGCTCTGCAGAGGATATTGTGGGTGTTGTAGCTATTACTGCAGCTCAAGCCCAAATGGCAGAATAGTTTTTACGGCTCTGCAAGCTATGTTTTAACCTATACTTCAAGCTATACCTCATACAATCATAAGAATCCCCGAATGCTGAGCATCCAGCAAAGCATTCGGGGTTCTTGTAGGTACGCTGCCGAGTCTGAGCGTACAAAAACATCTGAACACGTGCGCTATTGAGTAGTAGGCTTTGCCCGCACGTCCCAACTATGATGATTGGCATGAAGCAACGCTTCACTTAGATGAGACAAGGGCTCACCCAAAAACTCCCTATATAGCTGCTTGATAGCAGGATTGTCATGCGAGTTGCGCAAAGGCATGTACGCATCCGTACTATACAAACGCTTGCTTCGCGCAGCTGTGCAGGAATGCCCCTCATGAATTGGCTGTCCCCCGCCATTAACACAGCCACCCGGGCATGCCATAACCTCAACAAAATCAAAGTGTTTCTCGCCAGATAGAATGGCATCACACAGTGTATGGACATGCGCGAGGCCAGAAACTGCTGCTACCTGCACGGTTGTCTCTCCCAGCGTGTATGATGCCTCACGCCAAGGATCTGAACCACGCACCTCCATAAAGATGTCATCAGGAGCATTAACCCCATTAACACAATGATACGCTGTGCGTAGTGCTGCTTCCATAACGCCACCAGTAGCTCCAAAGATGACACCAGCACCCGTGCCTTCACCCAAGGGGCTATCAAACTCAGAGGGCAAAATATCATGCACGTTAATGTGGTCTGCACGAATCATGCGCACTAACTCACGCGTGGTAAGCACCACATCCACATCACGCATATCATCCGCATTGCACATGTCAGCAATATCTGCCTCGGACTTCTTGGCAATGCAAGGCATAATGGACACGCTAAACACGCTGGAGGGCTCCACACCAACCTGCTGAGCAAAATATGACTTAATAACAGCGCCCATCATTTGCTGGGGAGATTTGCAGGTAGAAATAGAGTCTACAAGCTCAGGATAGTGAGCTTTGGCATAGCGCATCCAACCTGGACAACATGAGGTAAACAGGGGTAAGCCACCACTTTGCGATTTTGGTAAATGCTCCAATAGCTCATGCGACTCCTCCATAATAGTTAAATCTGCCGAGAAGTCCGTGTTAATCACGTAATCAAAACCAAGCTTGCGCAAAACAGCAACAAGCTGCAAAAGATTAGCATCCGCTTGATCTATACCAAACTCTTCGCCCCAAGAAGTGCGAATAGAAGGAGCAATTTGTACCACACAGCACTTCTCTGGATCAGATAGTGCATCCCACACGCGCTCGGTATCATCACGCTCGCGCAAAGCGCCTGTAGGGCAGTTCACCACGCATTGACCGCACAAGGTGCAGTCAGATTCACTAAAGTCTTTACCGCCTGTAACATCCACCACTGCATGATGTGTGCGACTTGTCATACTCCACACCTGTGAATCCTGTATCTTATCGCACACCTGAATACAGCGATAACAACCGATGCACTTACTGTTGTCACGAATAAGCGGCAGGTCCTTATCCCAGGGTGTAAACGGTATATGCGTGTTGGGATAATCCTGATAGTAAATACCAAGGTCATTAGCTACGTTTTGTAATGAACAATTACGCGAACGCACACAGCTCGTACATGAGGAATTATGAGTTGAGAGAAGCAGCTCTACGTTCATACGACGCGCTTCTCGCACCTTTTTGCTGTTGGTATGCACAACCATACCATCAAGCACGTAGTTGTTACAGGAAGCCACCAGCTGATCGATACCCTCAATCTCTACAATGCAAACACGACAGGCACCAATCTCATTGAGGTCCTTTAGATAACATAGTGTGGGAATGTAGATACCAGCCGCGCGAGCAGCATCCAGGATGGAGGTTTGCTCAGGTACCGTTACCTGGATGGCATCAATAGTAAGCGTTACCATTGCATGTTCCTTCCACCCCTAAATGCACCAAAACCAAAATGATCGCAGCGCAAACAACGCGAAGCCTCTTGTAAGGCCTCCTCTTCAGTCAGGCCAATTTCTACCAAATCCCAGTCATGCTTACGAACATGTGCTTCACGCGCAGTTTCTTCGCATCGAGCGCACAAGGTTTTACCTTTAAACTTAACTGGCGGCATCGTTACGTTGTGCTTATCAATAATGTGTGAGAAGCCCAGGAAGTGATCTATATTTGCTGCTGCCACTTTTCCTGCATTGATGGCACGAATAACCGTTGCGGGACCAGACTCACAGTCACCACCAGCATAGATGCCTGGAAAGCCCACAATGGAGCCATCTTCTTGAGCAACAATACGGTCCCACTTTGTTGGGATACCCTGATTAGCAAAGGTAGCAGAATCAATTTCTTGACCAATGGCAACTACTACGCGCTCGCACTCAATAACTCGTTCAGGCAAATTGGCAGGACGCGGCGCAGGACGACCACGACGTGGAGCACCAATGATTTGTGGCTGTACTGCTAAACCCTCTACATATCCTTGGGGAGCTACAATGCGCAAAGGAGCATGCAAATCTAAAATCTCGCAGCCTTCTGCGGCGGCACCCTCAATCTCTTCATCCTGTGCTGTCATATCCTGTGTGCGACGACGGTACACAATGGTGACTTTTTTAGCACCACAACGAATGGCAGAACGGGCAACATCCATAGCTACATTGCCGCCACCAATCACGCATACGCGCTCTTGGCTAAAGTCCGGAATAATGCCATCGCCCACCAAACGAAGCATCTCTACTGCAGAAAGCACACCAACCGCATCTTCACCTTCAAGCCCCAGTTTTTTATCGTTATGGGCACCAATGGCTATATAAACAGCATCAAACTCACGTTTAAGCGCCACAATATCATCGATACGCGTTTGTAAATGAACGCTGATGCCACAATCTAAAATCCACTGAATTTCTGAGTCAAGGCGCTCACGCGGCAGACGGTAATTGGGGATACCGTACCTCAGCATGCCTCCAAGGTTTTCTCGCTGTTCAAAGATTTCTACCCTATGGCCCATAACTGCTAAATAATATGCTGCCGATAAGCCCGCAGGGCCACCACCCACTACAGCAATGCGCTTGCCCGTTGGCTTTGCCATATGAGGACGATACTCGTGCGTAGGATTATCCACTGCAAAACGCTTAAGCGCACGGATATTCATAGGGTCATCCACCATGCCGCGACGACACTCAAATTCACAGGGATGTTCACACACATAGCCACATACCAAAGGCAGTGGATTATCCTTACGAATCAAACGAACTGCCTCGGTGGTTTGCCCCGCCTCTATAAGAGAAATATACCCAGGAATATCCACGCCTGCTGGGCAGCTTGATACACAAGGCACCAGTTGCGATTGAGAAAAACCGCAGGCATGATGCTTCATGTGGTACTCAAAATCATCCCTAAAACTTGTAATAGCTTTGAGTGCCATATCACCGGCTTCATACCCAATAGCACAATCTGCAGACTCGTAAATGGTTCGCGCTGTCCTCTCGATAAGGTCGAGCATGTAGGGCTCGGCGGTACCCGTAAGCACCGCTTCCATAAGTTCTTGCAGCTGAACTAAGCCTACGCGACAAGGCGTACACTTACCGCAACTTTGTGTTGCGCACATTTGCACAAAAGCTTTTGTAAATTCAACTGGACAAGGTGACTGAGAACTAGCCGAAAGTCTTCTTTCGATTGCATCGTGCAGACTTTCCATTACGGTTTGAGCCTCAGTTTGCACCATAACGTGCAGACGAGCCATAAATCGTATCCTCCCCTTTTATCAAAGTTCTCGTGCTTGTTCGTAGTCGTGTTATTGGCGTGCGTACAAAACACATGTCTACTATCCAATACAAATTGCGATATATCAGTGAGGAGAAAAATTTTTTGACTGCTCGGTACAAATTGATAAGCGAACGTATAAAATAGTGCAGCTATTTGCATCAATTAAGGAGAAAGGGTGACTTACTTATATGGATATCACTTCTTTGGTATTTCAGTTTAACGCTAGCAAGCCACTTCCTCAGGGACTGAGCGTCGCATTAGCACAGCCAACTGATGTAGATCAAATTATGGACACTATTACTGCAGCTCGTGGCATTATGCGTGCTAACAATAACTATAAACAGTGGATGACTGAATACCCTTCACGTGAGCTTATTACACAAGATATTGCTGCTGGCCGCGCCGTCGTATGTGTAGACGAGAACCACACGGTAGTTGGTTATATGGTTTTATTTTTTACTCCCGAGCCAAACTACGCTTCTTTAGATGGTACATGGATTAATGATACGGACCCCTACGTGACCGTTCACCGAATTGCAGTAAGGCAATCTGGCTTGGGCGTTGGTGGCGTTTTGATGCAACTTGCCATGAGTTGTGGCATCAGCGTTCGCGTAGATACCCATGAAGTGAATACGCCTATGCGCAATCTCTTAGAAAAGCTCGGATATGTGCAATGTGGCACCGTTATTATTGAAGATGGAACACCCCGCATTGCCTATCAGTGGCTTCCCTGCACTACACACAACGACGCATAGGATACTTCATACATACTCATAACAAAACCCTAGCAACTCATCGTTTTAGTTGCTAGGGTTTCTTAGTGGTTAGCTTGCTATAAGAATGCGTTATTTACCCAAAAGTTCCTCTACATCCATAGCAATCATGAGCTCTTCATTGGTAGGAATTACCAATACTGTAATAGCAGAATCTTCCGTGGAAATAATACGTGGCTCACCAGAACGGATTGCATTAGCCTTCGTATCCAAGGTAACACCCAACCACTCGAGCTCCTTGGCAACGCCAAAACGCATAATGTCAGAGTTTTCGCCAATACCAGCAGTAAATACCATGGTGTCAAAACCATGCATGGACTGAGCCATCTCAGCAATAAGTTGAGACGTACGGTAATAGAACATCTCTAACGCAAGCTCACAGTTTTTATTACCCTGAGCAGCGGCTTGCTCAATATCGCGAGAGTCAGAAGAAACCGCAGACAGTGCAGCTAAACCGGATTGCTTGTTCATCATGGTATCTACTTCATCAACAGTGTAGCCACCAACACGCTGAAGATAAAATACAGTTGCAGGGTCTACCGTACCAGTACGGGTACCCATAATAAGACCGTCAAGAGGCGTCAGGCCCATGGTGGTATCCATGACGTGTCCGTCTTCAATTGCAGCCAAAGAAGCACCAGAACCAAGATGACAACTTACCAGCTTATGGACCTTATCGCCCAAAAACTCATGAGCTGTACGCCAAATATAGCGATGCGACGTACCATGAGCACCATACTTACGAATATGCAGCTTGTCTACCACATCACGAGGAAGTGCATAGCGCCAGGCTTTCTCGGGCATGTTGTAATGGAACGAGGTGTCCGCAACAATAACGTTACCGATGGAAGGGAACAACTCGCGGCAAATCTCTATAACATCAGCCTCTGCATAGTTATGCAAAGGAGCCAGGGGAGCTACCTCACGTACCCAAGCTAACGTCTCATCCGTTACAACCTTAGACTCAGGGAAATACCAACCGCCTTGAACAACACGGTGACCAATGCCCTCGATTTTATCGGTATCAAAACCAGCTTGATCAAGAATCTCAAATACATGCTTGATAGCAACTTTATGATTAGGTAAAGCTACCTCAAGCTTA
Source organism: Atopobium sp. (assembly GCF_034113385.1). Taxonomy (NCBI): domain Bacteria; kingdom Bacillati; phylum Actinomycetota; class Coriobacteriia; order Coriobacteriales; family Atopobiaceae; genus Atopobium; species Atopobium sp. Next base: position 27,219 of record NZ_JAXEXL010000004.1, read on the forward strand.
GACTTGCTACCATGCTCCTCATGACCAATAAATGAATCATTGATGCCAATACGCTCACAATTGCCCTTTGCATACACCTCATGGGTAGTGGTGTTGAGCAGCTGATACTTGAGCGACGAGCTACCTGCATTGATAACCAGGACGTTCATGTATTCTCCTAAACGATAAATGGATAGTGTGCCTGCTGTGCAAAATTACAACTCTTAAATAATACGACCAACGATGCATAATGCTACACAATTGGTCGAGGTTGATTAAAAAACCGTTAAGCAAGACTATCCGACAAACGCTTACCGCCCAAAACATGCCAGTGAAGGTGATTGACCGTTTGCCCAGCATCTGCACCTGCATTGGTAAGCACGCGAAAACCGCTCTTGGCAACACCCGTAAGCTCCACCACATGCTCGACGCAATCTACCATAGCCATAAAGGTTTGTGCATCTACCCCATCCAACATGTTGTCATGATGAGCCTTGGGCACTACCAATACATGCACCGGTGCCAAAGGAGAAGTATCAGTAAAGGCAGCTGCTCGCTCATTTTGGTATACCATCTCGGTAGGAATCTCGCCATTGGCAAGTTTACAAAAGATGCACTCGCTCATTGCACTACCTTCTTTCGTTTTAGCTGGTATGTGAATGCCTTTCTTGGCATACTATCCTACTCGTTAATAAATGCTGTTGAGGGTGCGGCGGTCGTATCAGGAACCGTAGCTGCAGAAGCATCGAGCAACACTTGCACGCGCTGCTCAGCATTGGCAAGACGCTCACGTAAGTCATTAAGAAGCTCTACACCCCGATTGTACTTCTCAAGCGCTACCTCAAGCTCAAGGTCACCACTTTCTAATGAACGCACAATCTGCTCAAGCTCAATATTTGCCTCTTTAAAACTCAAATCTTTAAGGGGGGTTACCTCAGTCTTATCCATAGGTACAACTCCTATTCTGTAGAGGGATTACTTTGAACAGTGTTAACAGTTACATCCAGTTGACCATTACGCAGCATAACCGTAAGTTGATCATGAGTAGAAACTTGGTTTGCCTCACTGACTACTGCACCCGCTGACGTACGCACAATGGAATAGCCACGAGAAAGCACATTAAGCGGAGAAAGCGCCTGTAATGAGGCAGCTTGACGGTCCAAGGCAAGTTCATAAGGGCGCGTCATGCGAGCGCCCGCACTGGTAAGACGAGTGCCCAGTACAGAAACATCATGCAGACGACGCTCTACAATACGCGGAAGAGCATCCATTAAGCGCTGCTCCGTTTGTATGAGTGCGCTTACCCGATCATCTACTAAAGAGCTAGGGTCGGTAAGGCAACGATGTTTTGCTAAGGCATCGAGATGGGTTTTCTCGATAGATAAGCGACTTTGCATAGCAAGCGTTGTACGGTTAGCACAGGCATCCACAGAAGTCTTTGCGGCGGTAACCATGGCAGCCATTACCTGCGACAAACGGTCTTGCCGTGTATTTACGGCAGCCACAATCTCCGAAAGAGAAGGAGCTACGCTTTCTGCTGCAGCCGTTGGCGTAGACGTACGACGATCAGACACCATGTCACAAATGGTTACATCAGGCTCATGTCCTATACCCGTAACCACCGGAACTGGGCATGCTGCAACTGTACGCGCCAGCGCTTCGTCATTAAAGCACATGAGGTCTTCGTAAGAGCCGCCTCCACGAACCAACATGATGCAATCTGGCTGTGCGGCGGCCGCTACCTGCAGTGCATGAATAATGGTAGGGGCAGCCGTAGCCCCCTGTACAGAACAGCCTGCACAGAGAAGTTCTACTAAAGGATTGCGACGTAATAGGGTACGACGCACATCCTCAATGACACTGCCAGAAAGTGAGGTAACAACAGCAACGCGCGTACAAAATGCAGGGATTTTACGCTTACGTGTACTATCCATAAGACCTTCGGCTTCGAGCTTCTTTGCAAGAGCGGCCACCTGCTGACGCAGTAAGCCTTCACCAGCTACGCTCAGTGTTTTTGCTTTAAAGCTCAGCTTGCCCGAAGCCTCGTAAATATCAAAAGCACCTGTCATCTGAACAGTAATGCCATCTTCCAAACGAATGCCAGAAGCAGCATAGATACCACGCCACACAATAACATCCATGGTGGCAGAAGCATCTTTAATCTGGAAATAACAATGTCCAGAACGACTATTGGGACCTCTAAAGCCAGAGACCTCACCGACAACAGTAAATGCAGGAATAGACCCTACTGCCATATGTGCGGTATGTATAGCTTCAGAGACGCTTAGTGCGCGCTCATGTTCCATACTTGCCACGCTAGTCTCTCGAAGACCTTGAAAGCAGGTATACAAGCTGCAGGATAGAAACGAGTGCCGCAGCAACATAGGTAAGTGCCGCCGCAATCAACACCTGCTTTGCACCCTTTTTTGCAAGCTCATCCAAACCAGAGCCGCTCGAAGCAATATAGGCAACAGCACGACGAGAAGCATCAATCTCTACTGGAAGCGTAATCAAATGGAACAGCACAGACGCAGCAAACAAAATAATTGCCAGCTGCATAAGTCCTACCAGGTTAAACATAATTCCCGCAAAGAACAGATACATCCAAGCTCCAGAAGCAAACTGCACCACAGGAACTAACGTGGAGCGAATCTTCATAGGCACATAGCCCTTTGCAAACTGCACGGCATGACCTGCCTCATGACAAGCTACAGCAATAGAAGCTATAGAGCCGCCGAGTCTGTTGGCGCTCGAAAGATTCAGTGTGTTAGCGCGAGGGTCAAAATTGTCCGTCAACTCACCAGCAATGGACTGAATGCCCACATTATACGCACCGTTTGCCTGCAACATATTGCGCGCAACTTCTGCTCCTGTAAGCGAAGTATTAGCATCCACGCGCGACCAATGTGCATATGTTCTCTTGATATAGGCCTGAGTACCCAAGCCTAATATGGTAGATACAACTACCAGCACTAGGTAAGGAATATCGCCACCTAAAAAGATATACGGCATTACTATGTCCTCTCAAACCGTTTGGTTATCCATACGCTACACGTATGGTATTTGTACCCATATACAAGCACAGTGCTCAGACAGTAAAAGCAGCTACAGATTTCTGCTACAGAAATTCGATATGACCATCTTTGACAGTTAAGCCTGTTTGTCCATCAAGCAATGCTCTGAGCTGCTTGCCTACTAAGTCATAGCGCCAGCCTTGCGAAAGTCTTGACTTGTTGGGATGTATGGCAAACTCATATAAATCATCGCGTGTCGAGATAAGCTGCGTAGCTACACCGCTTTTCTCGGCAACCATACGAACCAAAGCGTACATAAGATCAAGAACGCTTTCCATGCTGGACGACGGTCGGGGTTTGCGCTGGATAGAGGGCATTTCTTCACTGGGGCAGGAAAGACCAGTTGCCACGGCCTTACAAATCTCACCGCAATCAAAGGAATTGAGCTGCTCGGTTCCACGAATACGTTGAAGCTTATGCGTCGTAGAAGGAGCGAGTTTACAGATTTCTATAACGGTCTCATCAGACAAGACCCATTTGCGGGGAATGTCTCGTGCACTGGCCATAGAATCACGCCAGGCACACAGCTCACGCGCAATAGAAAGCTGTTTACGTGTAAGCGAGTTAGAACGTTTAAGCCGATGATATGCCTCACGCGGAGCCATACGCCAATGGCGAGCATCGCACAGTGATTCAATCTCTGGCATAACCCAACCCAAACGGTTTTGCTTAATAAGAGACGCAGTCATGTGTTCATAAATACCTGGTAAATAACGTACATCATCCTCTGCATATTCCAGCTGATCAGCATCGAGCGGACGGTGAGACCAATCCGTAAGCGATGCAGCTTTAGGCAAATGAACACCGGTATAGGTTTCCACCAGTGCACCATAGCCCATCTGCATGCGATGGCCCAAAAAAGCTGCAGCAACCTGCGTGTCAAAAATGGGATGAACAACTACACCAAGCGCATGATCAATAACTTCCATATCTTGGCTACAGGCATGAAAAACCTTTATGACAGACTCGTCAGTCAACAGCTCCTTTACTGGCGTCAAATCTGTAATAAGTAGCGGATCAATTGCTGCGGTTTCATGAGATGTTCCAATTTGAATTAAGCACAAACGCGGGTAAAAGGTTTTCTCGCGTAAAAACTCTGTATCAACCGCCACGACCTTCTCGGCACGGGCACGAGCAATCAATTCCTCCATCTGGGAAGATTCTGAGATATACATGCATTCCTCTCGGCAATAAAACTACTTCGCTAGTATCATAGCTAAGGTATGGTGCCCAAATAGGCAGACGTGGGAGGATTTTGATGCGTGCTCTTATCATCCACAATCAAATGTCTGGTTTTGGCTCGGATGCAATTTACGAATTTGAACGTGCGCTAGCCGAGCAAGGTGATGAAGTACTACTCCGAATTCCTGCGGCGGATTTTGTTCCCAAAGACGTTTTATACGATGTAGACAGCTTTGATATGGTTGTCCTTTCTGGCGGAGATGGCACTATGGCATCGCTGTTGTATTACTTGTGCGGCAGCCAAGTCCCCACCTGCGTATTTCCTTCTGGTACTTCCAATTTATTGTTCCTTAATTTAGGCAATGCACCCGACTCTGCCTCCATTGCTCGCGCTTGTCGTATTGGCAGAACCGTCACTACAGACTTAGGTGAAATGACCTGGACTGACGAGAATAACATCGAGCACACCAAGGGATTTTGCTTAATGTCTGGCTTGGGCTACGACGGCGAATTTATGCGTATGGCAGCAGAAACCAAATCTGCACTTGGAGAGGCTGCTTACTTTGCAGCCGCTGTTAAAACACTCAATCCCCCCGTGTCACACTTTACTATTACCATTGATGGCACAACGTTTGAACGAGATGGCATTTCTTGCATTGTGGCTAACAATGCCATGATTCAGGGTGATATAAAAATCGTTCCAGAAAATACAATGACCGATGGTCTGCTTGATGTCATTGTGCTTGAGGTGAATCAAACCGTGGAATTGTTGCCTTCTGTTGTGGCATCCATCTTAGATAAAACAGGTAAGGTACTCGAGCGCCCTATGATTGAAAGCTTTAGGGGCAAGTGTATTGAGGTACAAGCAAGCAACCCAATGGCGTTGCAAATAGACGGCGACCCCATGGCAAATAACATCACCACTTACCGCGCGCGTGTACTTGAAAAAGTCAATCGTTTGCTTGTTGATGAGGTAAGTTTTTATGCAAGTCAAGCCACTCAGCCCGATAAAAACCTGCCTGGTGCACAAATCGTTCCACATCCTTTTAGCTAAATAGGGATACAGAGCAAAAGAGCGTATGCAACTACACCAGTAACAGCACACCATACTAATGAGCGTGTCTTGCGCGCTACCACAACTACAAGAGCGGATGCAATGAGTGGTGCCACACCATTGCCTAAACCCTTATCAAACATTGTGGGAGACAGTAAATCATTGGCTACCAGCGATGCAAATGCAGCCGTAGGAATGAGTCCTAATACCTCGTTAATGCTTTCTGGAATAACCTTACCCTTAAGAAGGAGCATGGGCATAACGCGCAACAAAAACATGGTAGCAGCGCAGCAACCATACACTATAAGAAAATCCTGTATGCTCACTCGCCCATCACCTTATCGTACAAAACGCCAGAACAAACACCTAACAAAGCACCCAGCAAAATAGCCGGACCGGTCAAGCCAAGGCATTTGCAACCAAATACCCCAGCCATGGAAACAATACTCACAACCACCGCGCGTTTATCGATACGCTGAGTACAGAGCAAGCACACAAAGATTGCTGTCATGACAAACGATGCAAGATTCATGGGAATAGAAATGACATTTCCTACCAAGCAGCCAATCATGTTTGAGGCAATCCATGACGTTTGACACAATACGTTGACTAACGTGGCCTTTTGCGGAGTCCATGAGGGGTTATCGGTAAAATGCTCTAAGTTAATACCAAAGCTTTCATCCGTAACTGTAGAGGCAAACAACAAGGTAATCAGCTTGTTTGCCCGTTTGGTATGAGGAGCAAGCGCTGCAGAATAAAGCATTTGACGCGTATTAACAAACGAGATGCTCATGATAATAGACGCCAAAGGCGAGCCCGCCATAAACATATTGGCAGCCATAAACTGGCCCGCACCAGAATAAAACAGTAATGACACCATAAAAATCATCCAAGGGCGTAAGCCAATAGCGCTTTCCAAAATGCCACAAGGAATGCCAATAGATAGATAACCAATCATGACAGGGGCAGCACACAATAACACTTCGCGCATGTCTTTGCTGGAAATGCTCACAACTAACCCCTTTCTTGGCCTCAGACTTGTATGGCACCTATAGATACTAGCGCCTGAAGAGCCTGCCTTAAGGGCAATACTCAATTTCCATGAGTTTTTATACAAGCTTGCTATCGTTTTGGGATTTATAAAGTATAGCTATTTTCCACCTGATACAAAAAACAAGCAGAACTGCTATTGCGTGGAATGCTCACTTAACGAGGCCAGCCCGGCAGACGCAAGGCTATCCACGGTGTGAGCTACTTCTTCTACGGATTGTGCTTGTGCGCCTGAATCCAACCAACGTTGCACCAAAGCAACTACGCCACCAGAAACAAAGCCTGCAACACAAACAATGCCTTTCTTAGCTTTGTTGGCGTCTACAATACGCGCTTCTAAAAACTCGCGAATACGCTCTATAAGCTGGTCATGCACGCGTGAGTTAAGCAAACAACCAAGCTCCGAACTTGTATCAGTAGCCAGCGTACGAATGTTGGTGAGCACCTCTCTTACATGCTCTGCCGAGAAACTCAAAGTCCCGCCACCAATCGCATCTTTGATGGACGCAAGTGCACAATCCTGCATTTCATCCACAACGGCAAACACATTGTTGTAATGCGCCAAAAAAGTCTTCTTGGAAATAAGAGCACGGTCAGCAACATCTTTAATAGTAATTTGAGACAAATCACGCTCTGCCATAAGCGATAGGAGCGCTTCTTTAATTGCACGGCGTGTTTTAATAACACGCATATCCAGCTGATTTTTGACTGACGACATACCAGGTGCCTCCACCAAAAACTACCCTACTTCACGCATGACTGCGCTCACCACACCCATGCACCACAGCGACGTATGCGTTTTTGTGCGCATGTTTTGTTTATATATCCCACTATAGCAAGTTTTATTACATTTAAGTCACATTTTTTGACTTATTTCCATTTTAGGAAATAATATTGATAAGAGAAAAACGCGTAGTTGACAGTAACAGTTAGCAGTATTTACAACATCAATGAGGGCATCACATGAAATTAGCTGATATTACCGATGACTTTACACAACTTGCCGCCCCTGTACTTTTGCATCCCCGTGTGCGCAGCATGGATCAATTCATCCAGCATGGTGCCACAACCACCCTTGACCACTGCATGGCTGTGGCCTACTACTCGCTACTCTTTGTACGCACCCTAAAGATTTCCTGCAATGAACAAGACCTTGTTACTGCTGCACTCTTGCATGATTACTACCTCTATGACTGGCACATCAAAGATGCCTGCCCTGAGGGCC
>NZ_JAXEXL010000005.1:0-40448 GCF_034113385.1 Atopobium sp.
ATTCCATAGAGACACCCCAGGTGCGTTTGTTGTGGGCTGTGAAGAGACACAACAACACCAAACGACGCCGCCTTTGCCTCTTTTGATTGCATACCTGCAGCATACCATGTGAAGGGTGATACATGTTGAACTACGCATACAGGGTTATAGGAAAAAAGGGCTTAGGACAGATTTCCGTACAATTTAAGACGGCATAAAAATAGACTAGCTCAGTAACTTCAAGAGCTAGTCTATTTCATTCTTTTTGCTGCATCTGTATTTGTGTATGTATTAGTAACAACGGCTATGCGCTTTGCAGCTTTTTAATACCGAAACGACATCTCTGGGGACACAGACATTATTACCGATAAAACACTTCGACAGGAAAGGCACATGTCTAACGACTAAGAGCACCACAAAAGACACTATTTGATTTGCTCTTATCCGTTATCAATCTCCTATCAACCTTTCAACTAATACATACATGCCTATCATCCCAGAATCAGGAATCTCGGATTTACAACTCATGCATTTCATACGAGCATTTTCTATAGCAGTCCGCACTTGCTCAAGTGTAAACTGAGTGGCACTGAGTCGCTTAACATACTTCGGCAAATATTTCTTTAACGCAGCATCAACTTTTTGCGAAGTAGTATAACCATTACCACGCTCAAAATGCATCACTAAAAACAATTCGAACTTTGGATTGCTGATAGCTAAATGATGTCGAGAATCCTTCTTTACCCATTCCAGTAACTTGGCAAACTCAGTATCATCCCACTCATCTACATCAACAACTAACCAAGCTTCATCACCATTACGAAAGTCTTCTTTTTTCAATGCTTTCTGCAGTCGATTGAGGACCTGACAGGGATTCCGTCCTCCAGGATGAATGTCTTTTACAAACCGCACTGTTACATCAGGGCGATTCCTGAAGACGTTCATATTCAGATAATCTCGCTCAGTCTGACCCTCCATACTTATCCAACAAATTTTCCTATACTCGCGAGTTGGCTTTTTACGTTCAAGTGTATTGTTCATTTTCCTAGCCACGAGTACCCAGCTCTCCAAGCATCGGAATACCACCAAAACGTCCGTCCAGATAACTCCTGATTAAATCTTTATCGTAACGTATATCCCTGTACTCACTAAGACCCACCAACTCAGAACAACCATCAGCATTGCGTTGTGAGATAAACATTTCATCACGACGCAAAAGAGACTGGTCCATGAGCAATAAGTCGTGAGTAGTAAATAGCAACTGCTTGCGAGTATCTGATCTACAACCAACAGTGAAGTCTTCTATTAAGCGCTTCGTCAGCATCGTATGTAGACAACGATCCAACTCGTCAACAACATATACTTTTTCACCAGTACTACCGTCAGGGTTTATCAAATCAAAGAGCATAGGAAGCAACCCCATGAGACGCTGCGTGCCAGAAGATTCCATAGATATCGGCAGTGAATATTTCTCGCCATTGGAGCTCATATGGACTGTACTGAATAGCTCAACAATAGGTTGGCCATTTTCCAGCCGGATAGTCCCCATTTCAAATCCATAATCACCAGCCGTACGTTCTCCAACAAAAGTCAGCAGCTCATCAGGCCCCAACTCAGATATGTCTTTACGAATAGTGGCATTTTGTGGAAGCCGATCAGGACTCACTTTTTCAGTTGTCAGTTCAACTATGCCAGTATCCAATCGAGAAAGAACGGTAGAGGCATATTCGAGAAAACCTTCTTTTCGTATTGCATTTGTAGCAAAACTCCAAGCCTGAGATTCCACTCCCACAAGTTCAAGGGTTACATCAAACCAATCATATGCCTCTCTCAACTCCACAATATTCTGAGCAACAGCACTGCCTAGAAATAGCTGGTTTACACGGGTACTTTTTGCAGCATATTCAACGTGCTCTGAATCTATGAAGAAAGCCTGGTTAAACACCCATTGGCCATCATTTCTTTCATATATTCCAGTATTTCCTTTTTCTGAAATAACCTCGAGAGACTCATAATGTATAGCATCCATAGTAGCCTCTACGACAAGACGATAAACCGTATTTTTTGCTATAAAAGCTACATCAAACATCGTTGGCTTTAAACTCGATTCAGCATCAAAAGCAAAAGGCACTACAGGCACTACATTATTGACACTTGGGTTTGAAATAACCATTTGTTTAAGACAGGAAAGTGCCTTAAACATTCCAGTCTTGCCAGATGCATTACCACCATAAATTGCTGCAAGCGGTAACACTTTTTTGCTTCTAAACCCAGGAACCTTAGAAAGCGTGCTCATATGCTGACGCTCAAGAGAGCTTATCAAACTGAGCGTTGCCTCGTTACGATAGGACATCCAGTTTTCGACAGCAAAACTTAATAGCATCGTCTTCCTCCTTGTTACATCTGAAGAGATTTTATCACATTTGATGTAATAGAATCAGCTGACCCGTAACCGAGTGATAAAAATATTTTTATCACGTAACGTTTAATCGTCACTAAGGCGTCAATCTTACTTATGCAAATCCCATGACTCGCTTTGACGTCCAAGGAGTTGACGTCCTAAAGTCACATCCTCGCAGTTCCATAAGCTGTTTGCCATCAATGGTTTTCTCGGCACAAGCGGCTTTCTTGGCAGACCCATTTTCTTTTACAACCCCAGCATCCCGAGCAGCCGCCTCAGCTACAACAGCATCCATACGCACAGCTTGTGCCACCATAGCATCCTCAAGCATGGCACGAACCACGCGAGCATTGCCAAAGCTAGGCAACTGTGCCATCGCGGCAATCTGTTTCTTAAAACAAGGCAGTACATCATCCGCCAAAGTAAACCCACGTTTGTAAGACATAAGTTCTAAGATCTGCCCCAACTCATCTACCGAATAATTAGGAAAATGGACCTTTGTTTTTATGCGAGACGTAAGCCCTGGATTACAGCTCATAAAATCAAGCATTTCTTGCTCATAACCAGCAAAAATTACCACCACATCATCGCGCATGTTCTCCATGCACTGAACAATGGCATTAATTGCCTCGTCACCAAACCCATGGGCATGAGCATCAATAAGTGAATAGGCTTCGTCAATAAAAATCACTGAACCCTTGGCTCTCTTAAAGAGTGCTTGCACCTTAGGCGCTGTAGATCCTACAACGGGACCCACTAAATCTGCGCGACCGCACTCGTACACATCGCCCACAGACAAGATGCCTTCTTCCTTTAGAATCTTTCCTATTAGGCGTGCTACCTCAGTTTTTCCAGTTCCGGGGTTGCCAAGAAACGCCATATGTATGGGTAAGTATTCAGACTCAAAGCCATTATCGCGCCTATACTTTTGCATTTTTGCATACGTAAGACGTTCAGATACAACCCGCTTTACCTCTGTTAAGCCAATTAAATCTACCAGCTGCTCTTGTGCAGACGTAACACCCGTACCCTGTTTTGACGCCTGCCCAGCAGAGCCTACACCACACTGAGCTATAGCATCGCTGTCCGCCAAAGACACAATGTCGCACGCTTGTAACAATCCAAGTTCATGCTTGAGTTGCTGTAAATGAGCTGCATCGTCAGCCCGCAAACGCACGTCATCTGCGTCTGCATACAAACGAGCTAACCTCAGCTGCTGAGCACCAAGCGAATCCTCAAACAACTTGCGTACAAATCGCGCGTTACCCTGATCTTCTCGGCGACCTGCGCCAGACAGCATATCAAGCACACGAACACGCGCCTCGTCCGTTAACGTTACCTGCGCGCGCTTGGCCATCAACTCAAAAATCTGGACCAGCTCTTCCGTGGCATAATCGGCAAACTCCATGGTAAAGCCAATGCGTGATCTAAAGCCAGGATTTGTGTCTAGCAGGTACTCCATATGATAAGAATACCCAGCTAGAATGACTACTGTTTCCTCGCGGTTGTTTTCCATGCAGGCAATCAACTCTGCTACCGTGTTCGTACACCCAATAAGCGTATACGCTTCATCTATAAACAGCACCGAACCACGTGCCTTTTCAAACACCTGAGAGATGTCCCTACTTCCAAGCTCATTGCCAGAAGTAACAATCAAACGACCTTCTGACAAAATGCCTTCATGACGCAATATTTCTCCGTATAACTTTGCTACCTCAGTTTTTCCCGTACCGGGATTGCCCAAAAACACCATGTGCATAGAGAAGTTCCTTGTAGGCTGTCCCAACTTTGCAAGCGTACGATTCATCTTGATACGCAAAACAATATCTTGTACCAGCTGCTTTTGTGCCGATAAACCAATGAGCTCCTGCAAACGTTGCATGGGGTTTGCCCGCCTTGCCGGAGGCTCCAGGTACGTCTGATATGCATCGTGATATAAGGGGTAGCTTTGCTGAGCATGAGTCAGCGCCTGCCAATCATCAAATATCTGCTCAACCGTGCGGTCACTACGGTTGGCCTGGTATTTTGCAAGCAATGACTCCATCGATGCAGACGGCTTTACCCCACAGCGCTGTGCCACCTGCGCAAGCCTGTCATATGCATCTGTTTGATTCCAAGCAGCTGCACCTTTTTGATACGCTATGGTTACCACAGGAGCCTGCAGCCTTTGAGCAAGGCGTTGCGCACTTTCTTTATTGTCTGCCGCAACCATAAACACTACTTGGACGCGGTCTAAATGATTGTTGAGAAGCCCAATAAGTTTGGTAAGTGCTCGATACTTTTTGAGGTCAAGGCTCTTATCATCATGGGGCTCAGAGTATTGGATAAGCAGCAAATTATCTTCGAAGCAACTTGCAAGGTTATCATTGAGATAGTCCATAAAATCGAGTTTATATATGTTGTCCCATAGGCAATCAAAATTAAGCTTATACACATGTGTAGAGGGAACACGACCAGCATCTTGCAATGCGCTGGCCAGTACATTAAAACCCTGCGCACCAGCAGGAGAGCCTGCGCCTTCCAAAATATAGTGAACAGGCAAGCGATTGTGCGCGTCATCATCTGCAGCCAGTGCTTCAGCGCTCTTGTAAATGCGACGCACCTCTTCTGCAAGATTTTTACCAAATTTAGACTGCAGAGCGCCCTTCAATAATGCGTCCTTACCGCGCGGTATATCAATAAATGATTCCGTAGCAAAGTTACTGGACGGTTTAAACAAATCATACAGCTCATTAGCACCCACAATGTTAAGCATGCAGCGTAAGGAGTTTAATCCCTGCGTAGTAGCGTCACTCAAAGCCTGTAGGGCATTGCTTTCCCTAACTAAGAGGTTCTTCCACAGGTCTTTATCAAAGCCCAAATCCCAGATTTCACACGCTTTTACAACTTGGTCCTTTACAAACTCTGTATTATCAACAAATGGCTTGTTATACACCATGACGCAAAACGATAGCGAGCGCCTAAAGCCAAAGCGTGATTCACAAACAGCCACACAGCTTTCTTTGTCCAACTCGTCATATAAAAATGTACTATTTTCCGCCACCGAACTTTTAAAATCTGAATCTATAAAATACTCGTGTACTACTTCTGCGATATACGTTCTCATACACTCTCCCACCTGTTCGTTAGCTGTTCGTTAAGCGTTCGCTGACAAGTACCAACACTTCATTTGAATAAGCAGAGTCTTATCGCCAAAGGTTTTATGTTTTCATACGGCCTCCCAAAAGTTGAATCAGCAGATCAGCGGGTCGGTGAGTCAGTAAGCCAGTGAGCTAGTGAGCCAATACATCGACAAGGCAAGTGGCCAACACACCAGTAGATGAAGCGAGAAACCCATCAACCAAGACGCGTTAAACAGCTCATCTTGGCGAAGTGCCACACGTATGTATAGGTGCATGGGTGTATAGATATAAGATATAGGTATTAAAAATACTGAACCATTGAGTTTTAATACATCAACGAGCTAGGCAAACTGATGTCTTTACCTTGCAAATCGTTTGCTTTTACCTTACTGGTTATGTAGTTGTACCTTACCGTTTGTTTGGCTTGAACTTACCGTTTACTGGAATTATTCCTTAGCATGTACGGTGATTAGAGCTCCTACTGCATGTCCCTGCTCAAACATATGCTTACCCAAGCCAGAATTATTAAGCTGTGCCAACAAGCATGCACACAGCCGCCCTACTTCTAAACATTGAATACTCTGCGTATACTCGAGCTTGGAAAGTGCCATGCAGACCCCTTTTCTTTTCATGCCCTTTACGCCCTCTATAATGAACAAGCGCTCCAGACACCTACTGTTTTAATAACAAATAGACAAAAGGTGACAAATAGTACTTTTAATTTAGATGGACATTAGACAAAACGAAGCCAATAAAACTAAACACAAAATCGCTTCCAATAACGGCGAGAGACTTCATACCCATCGCATAAAGTACTATTCACTTATTTTTAAAAATATTTTTATTTTTTTCTACCGAGAAACCCGCTTGTGCGCACAGGCATCAAAGCTCTTAAGGAGAAAAGCTATTCTTACCTTCAATTATATAGGAAGGGTTTTTTGTTTATGCAGGTAGATATGGGCATAAAATCTGGAAAAACGGGTGAACTGCTTAATTTTTTAATACTAAGGCTTAAACGTAGCTACTAACTTTCTATAAACATCTTTATTGATACTAAAAAGCTTGGAATCAGCAATGTGGTATATCTAAATTAATCTATGGCTTTGACACTATTTTACTGAATATATGCCCACTAAAAAAACCACTGACCAAACAGTAACATGAAGCACGAGGGTGTTAACTATCTACCTCGTGCTTCAACAAAGAGTATTATATATAACTTATTTATATGTCTTTCTTAGACTTCGTCATTTCATCTACAATTTCATCTAAAACCTTTCCCAAAAGTTTTTTAGCCTCATCATTTGTTTCTTCATCTACTTGTTTATTTTGATAGCTACGAAGATTTTCTGGTCGAAGGAACAAATTATTGTTTTTGCGTGCATTTCCCTTGCCGGTAGTTACTAATACTCTATCATAGTCATCTAATTTCTCTACAGAGATAGAATACCTATCTTTTTTTAGGGCCTTATCTTGCTTAATCCATAATTCTTGGCCACTTTTTCTTGGTATAATAATAAGAGGCTGCTGCTTAAACGATGATTCTTCAGAAGAGCTTTGACTATCCTTTATACGATTTGAAATCTGATTAATAATCCATTTTGTGCTAGGCATGCAATATTCGCCTTTACCCGAAGCAGCTCCTTTGTATTTAAAGGAAAGAAGCTGAGGAGCTTTTGAATGGTAAGGATAATACTCAGCGCTAGCAACATATCGGTTAATTAGACCGATATGCATTTGCTGAATAAAATTATGAAGTAATCCTTTCGTTCCCCTTTTCTTCTTCACCTTTTTATAGATACTTGATAGCTTATAAGAAGTATTATCTTCTTCCATCTTTTCGATAAATTTTGCGGAAGTATTTTCGTCTAAAGAAAAATATTCTTTTAGTTGTTTACGAAACTCATCAGAGTCCTTACATGACGGGAAAAAAGTATCAAAGTCACCACCTATTATTCGCTTTTCTAGCTCGGGTTCAGTCCAAAAAGCACTCATATACGTTCTTCTCGTCCAAGACCATCCATGCGTGTCTTTTCCCATTTTTTCACTCAGAATTTGAGATTTTGGAGATGTTAATAACTCTTTTCGTTCTTCGAAATGAGCTCTGCATTCTTCAGTCTCACCTTCTTTATCTCCAGGATTAGCTATTAAAACAATGATTTTTGCATTCTCTAAATCACCAGAAAAGAGATGAGGGAGCTGATATAAATTATGCTTTTCCCACGCCTTCTTAATACCCCACAGGTTGTTTTTGTTTTCGTCTTCTTTAATTAGTTCATCAATGTATGCTTTATCCTGTTCTAAAACATACTCTGTTGATTCATTCTCTTCCCATTTAGCTTTCTTTACTTCCTCACACCAGTCAGTAATACCGTTGCTAGATTTATTTTCTTTACTCATAAAAAACTCCTTTAATAACTTTCCATTCCAATAATTAATATCTTAAACTTAAATAACTTAAAGAAATATAAAAAGTTTGCTGGGTTAAATAATAAAAACTGTTCTTACCTTCAATTATATAGGAAGGGTTTTTTGTTTATGCAGGTATATGCCCCTGTTACTAAACTCAAAATCATAGGGCTATACGTGCTTTATCTCTTAAGCTTTACCGCACAACTATTTGCATAAAACGCACTCAGAAGTATTAAAACGCCAGACATACGTTCTACTCGCATAATTTCCTCTTGGAACCACTGCACTAATCTTGCTTATAGTTTCAATCATATTTTTTGTATCTTGGAAAAATTCGTCATCGTCATCTAGATAGCAGCCGCTGTTATCTTTATCCATCTTCCTTCTATACTCGTTTCCAACTTTAATAAACTCATCAAGATTGGTAGCGCTTACAAACAAGCCTTCATAAAACTCAAGCTCAAGAGCCTTCTTAGCATCCAATATCCTGCTAAAGAAATCCATGAACTGACCGCCTTGAGTAACTATCAGCCGTCCTGTAAACGGTATTACTGTGTTAGAGGGATAGTTAGAGGTCTCTTGTTAATTTGTTATCTTCAGTAAGGGATGATAGAAGGCGTGATGTATTCTCAAAATTACTCAAATTAGTAACGGACCTAAGGGTCAGAAACTCATTTACAACTTCATAGCTTGATACCATACCCCGATAGCAACATGTGATATATGCTTCATTAAATGACTCTCCAACACATTTCTTGCACGTTAGAATCTTATTATCAGAAACATCAAAGAGGTCGTACTGTTCGCCCTCGTACTAAAATGAATCCTTTAATTGAGATGTCATAACAGCCTCCTTTCAAGTTCAATAGCGCTTCATAACATTAATTAGCTCACTCATCTTCTTCATCCTCATCATCACACCAATCATCATCCCACCAATAAGGGTCAAAACCCCACTTCTCAAGCTCATCTTCAGTCATGTATCGTTCTTTTAGCCGCCTACTAAGTCCATAAAGACAGTAATGATCCTCATGTACAGAAAGAAGGGCTGCAACCGCATCATCGTCTGCATATTCTTTTGGTGGGAATTCAGAAGGCATGCTATCCCATGTTTGGGCAACCTCTTCGACAATCCGCCTATCTTTCTTTAATTCGTCACTAAGACCTTCATACGATAAATCAGGATAAATATCACGCTTGTTTTGTATGGCAAGGAGACCAAAATTAATATCATTACGAACCCTAGTAGATGCATCTTTAACATTCGCACCATTTGCCATAAGAGCAAGCCTAACCAGTTCGTCATCGTCATTATACTTCGCCATGCACTCCTCACGGAATACATCCCCATATTGAGCATTGCTAGCAGCAACAATAAGCATTTTTCTATCATTTTGAAGACGTGATGAAGCAAACGTGAGAGCATGAGGACTGTTAGTAACTGCAGCCAAAACAACTTCATCATCATCTTGATATGCGGTTGCTCGCTCAAGAAAATCGCCACACAATGCAACCGCCCTAAGCACTAAACCACGTTTCTTAAACAGACTATCGGGTAAATAATCAACAACTCGATAATCTTCAACCGCCCAGTCAAAGGCCTTCATTGACATCTCATCACTAGCTCCAGCCATGATGTATGCAATTTCTGATGGCATAAAACTAGTTTGGTCATCACCTGTAGCAGCAAGACAGATAGCTTCACAAGCATCAGTAATTTTGTTGCCAAGATCCGTGCGCAGTTTTTCAAAGTTCCAGATTTCATACAACGTTGCGATGGTATATTCCTGGAGCTTCGTATCATATTTTTTTGACCACTCACACCATTCATCATAATGATTATCATCTAAAATCGAATAGGGATTAGCATTATTAATCGCTTCAGCCTCTAGGAGAATATCATAGTGTTTTATGAATTCTTCTTTAGGGAAGTAGCCACGAACCTTCATGCAATAGCGATACGCAGTGTACAGAGGTTCTTGTTCAAGCTGATCATATACAAGATTGTATTCTGCAAATTCTGGCAAGCAATGTCGAATAAGTTTTGAAAGAGCAGAGCTTGATAAATTATCAGGGTCTATTCCACAATATAGAAGCCCACTATGTACAAATCGATTTCTGAGATACATCCCCAAACCAAAATGCATTTCAAATACGGAAGGATATAGCCGAATCTGCCCAAACGTCTCATCGGAAAGTGTAACTAACGCACTCTGGTAAAGAGATTCATATGCAGCATCACTTATACTGGCACGCATCCATTCTTCGAATTTTACACGCTTCTTTTTATGGATTGCGTTTATAGTTTCTGCGGGTGGTTTCCTAGGTTCAACCCTAACATATATCGGCTCATTAACATGTAGTGCAGCACCGCATGTACATTTCAAAAAATTATCATTGGCCTTATCATCAATTGACCAAATAAGCTGATGTAACTGTCCCTCTTTAGCATCTTTATTCGCATGATATTCTTTGAAGCGTTCAATTGCTCTTAACTGCTCTTCGCTCAAATCCGATAAACCCTCAGAGTTTTTCATCACAACCTCCCTATATGGTTACTACCATATTATTTCATGTAGAAGAAACACCAACTGACCCACAATCGGGACAGCGTAATGGGCTTTTGCAAAAATATTTTCAAAAGAAAAGACGTTAAAAAGTCCGAGAGAGTTCCAATACATATGATTAAAAAGGCCGGGCAGATATGAAACGCGCTGGCGCAGTCCTTCTTTCGGCCTCAGGAGCTCGTATAATGGATAGTGAGCCGTCAGGTATAAAAACGGGCCGAAAGATCAAACGGAAAAGTTCGAGGTAAGCGAGATGTTCGCACGTATCGTACTATAGGTCACATTTGCGACGCTCGCCACCATAACCATCACCTTTCCTATCCAGCCACGGAGCAAGCCTCATCGCGGGCTACAACACTGCTACCGAGGCAGAGAAAAGGACCGTGGACGAGAAAAAGCTGCTTCGGGTCATGGGCGTGGGAATGCTCGTAGCCACAGCAGTCATTTTCGTCTTTGCACTGCTGGGAGAGAGGGTTCCTACGGCATTCGTATACGTAGCGATTGTCATCATGGGGGTCGATTGCGCTGCCATAATCTACCTCGCGAACACGAAATGTAAGAAGTGACAATAAATTACCCGCGATACTGTTACTAATACCGTTACTTTCACTGATTTTAGTCCTTGGAAAAAAGCAAACCCCTGACCCGTTTTCTCAGGTCAGGGGCTGAATGTTTGGTTGCGGGACTGGATTTGAACAAACGACCTTCGGGTTATAGGGTTATAAGTGAGCAAAGCTGGAGGTTCCGTAGATTCTCCCTCGTCTACCTCGTCTGGACGCACTGCGCTGAGCAGGCGTTTTGTGTTTTTATGTCTCCAACGTTCTACAGGATTCTGCTTCTTCTATATTTCCAACCTCATTTTGACGGTCACTTGGTGCGCTGGCTCTTCCACGTCGTCTCGCGCTGGATATGAATGCGTGTTTGATAGAATTGTACCAACGGTTCGAACAGAAAGGCTACGTCCATGCCCGACAAAGAACCTACCAAAAATGAATCTGCAATCATCGTCTCCAACGATTCACAAATCAGGGACATGATTTACACCGTACGAGGTCAGCAGGTCATGCTCGACAGCGACCTCGCTGAACTGTATGACGTTGAGACGAAGAGGCTCAACGAGGCAGTGGGCAGAAACAAGGCACGTTTTCCTGAAGCTTTCTGCTTTAAGCTCACAAGTAACGAAGAACAATCTTTGAGGTCGCAAATTGCGACCTCAAAGACGGCCGAAGGTCGTGGCGGAAGACGCTACCTCCCTAGAGCCTTCACCGAGCAGGGCGTTGCCATGCTCTCTGCCGTCCTCAGAAGCGAGACGGCGATAAAGGTAAGTGTCAAAATCATGAACGCCTTCGTCGAGATGCGACACTTCGTTGCAGACAACGCTCGCATGTTCGAGCAAATCAAGAGCATTGACTACAGGCTGGATAGCTTAGAGCGCTCGACCAACGAGCGCTTCGAGCGCGTATTCAACTACATGGAAACCCACAAAACACCAAGTCAGAAGGTATTCTTTGAGGGACAGGTCTACGATGCTTTTGAACTGCTAATTTCCCTCGTACAGAAAGCAAAGCACGAGATTGTCTTGGTCGATGGCTACGTAGATACGGGGACACTCAACATTCTCTCGAAGAAGGAGCTCAGTGTTGTCGTCACCGTATGGACGCACCCAAAGACCAGCCTCACCGAGAGCGATGTCGCAACCTTCAACGCGCAGTACCCAACGCTCATGGTCAAGCACACGACCTCGTTCCACGACCGTTTTCTTATCCTAGATGGCGTTGAAGGCTACCTGATTGGAGCATCGCTGAAGGACGCAGGCAAGAAGAGTTTTGCCATAACCAAACTTGAGGATTCTTCTATCGTAGAATCGATTGTTGCTGCGCTTGGTGAGTAGGAGATTAGAGCATTCAGTATCTTTGAGGCCACAAACTGTGACCTCAAAGCATTAAAGCCAATCTGAGACTTGGCAAAGCCAGCAAACCCACCTGACCTCTGCTTTCGAGCATGCACACTGGCAGATTTTCTTTATTTGGAGGTACATGAGCACCGTGGGAATGTACACGAAACCTTGGCTGTCCTTCAAGCAGCAGGCAGAACCTGGGCTATAGGACAAAAGAAAAACCCCCGACCCGTTTTCACAGGTCAGGGGTTGAATGTTTGGTCGCGGGGGCCGGATTTGAACCAACGACCTTCGGGTTATGAGCCCGACGAGCTACCAGACTGCTCCACCCCGCAATATAAGGTGCGCTAAAGCGCGGGAACTAATAATACGCGCGCGCACCCATGATGTCAACAACGGCTAATCAAACATGGCGGAATTGTGAACAGCGCAACCTACCCACTGTTCACCAGCCGCGTACCAGTCCGCGTACCAACCCGCGCATCAGCTCGCGTACCGGCTCGCTCGCTAACGCGCTCGCTACCTCATTCGCCAAGCTGCTCACTAATACGCTCACAATCCACTGGCTTCCCACTTGCCGCCTATGCGCCAAGCTACTTGCACCGCACTAACCACGCTATTCTACGACAAGCCCTCCAGCACTTTGCGCATCTCATTTTGGACACCATGCTCCACGTTTGTCTCGATAACCTTATCGGCAATCTGCTTGATGGCATAGCGTGCATTGCCCATCGCACGAGAATGGCCCACAAAACTCAGGATCTCGTAATCGTTCATAGCGTCGCCAAAGGCCATAACTTCCTCGCGCGCAATGCCATGAGCACGCATGACCTGCGCAATTCCGGTTGCCTTAGTCACGCCCAGTTGATTGGCATCAATCCACTTTTTGCCAGACGGCGTAAAGGCAAACCTATCCCCCAGCTCGCGAGAAAGCGCATACTGCATGTCCATCAAATACTCGGAGGTGTCGCAATAAATGGACGCCTTGAGGATATTGACGTTAGGACTAAGCTCATCATAAATGCGGTGCGCATCGGGCAGGTCCTTGTCTATTTCGCGCTCGTACACCTCGTAGTCATCGTACAAAAACGTATGCGTACGGTCAGACAAAGCCACGTGCAAACAATCAAAACGACGCACTACCTCAATGAGGCGCAACAGCGATGCATGACTCATAACCTCACGGTCTACGACCTCACCATTTACAAAAACCTGTGCGCCATTGGAAGCGACAAAGTCCATGTACTCGCGAACAGGCGCAAAGAATTTGCACAGGGTGTCATAGCGACGGCCAGATGACGCCGCAAAATGTACGCCCTTCTCGCGCAGAGCCATAATCAGATCAAAGGTCTCTGGTGGGACCTCGCTGTTCTCGTTAAGCAAAGTACCATCCATATCAGAAGCAATAAGTTTAATCATATAATACACCTTTCAGCTACAAGCGCATAAACTCAGGAAGCACGTCTGTCCCAGCTACATCTGCAATCTGGTTGCATGCCAAAGCAACCGCATACTTCGAACTCTTGCCAATATGATACCGAGCTGCTGCAGCAACTTCTGGCACCGCATTAGCAACAGCAACAGAATGTGGCAGCGCAGAAATAATGGAAAGGTCATTGATGCCGTCGCCAAAAACAACGATCTCGTTCTTAGTAATATGCAACGCATCCATCAAAATATGCACGCCGTCAGCTTTTGACCAGCCCTTAGGAGTCACGTCAAACCAATCAGTATACGTGTACAAAAAATCAAGCGAAGGCACCGCTTGCGCCAATTTTTGCTGAACATCCTTTGGATCCATACGATCAGAATCAAACACAACGCCCACATTAAGCGTTTGCACCTCAGGAATCGTATCAGTTAGATGGTAACCATTTGGAAAAGCCCCCGGGCTATCAAGCCTGCTCGTATCTGCTTTTTGCAAGCCAATAATCCAAGGCTTTGGGTCATTGCCCGTTATGACAAGTGCCGCGTCATCAAGTGTAGAAAGGCAACAAGCTATACGCTCAAGCTCTTCTTGCGAGAAAAACTTCTGGAACACAGGCGCGTTATCGAGCCAAACTTCCAAGGCATTGCAGGTAATAGCCGTAGTTAAAACACTGGGGTCAAGCGTAAAAAACTGCGATACATCCGCGTAGCCACGACCCGTTGCAGGTGCAAAATGAATACCTGCATCAATGAGTCTGCGAATTGCCTGGATTGTCTCTTCGCAAACCTGTGAATCACCAAAAGGCAACAGGGTATTATCCATATCACTTAATACAAGCTTTATCATATGAACCTGCTTACGACGCTTTGTCTGCTTATGACGCTTTGGCTTCTTACTACACTTAACCAACTCACCATGCTTAATCTGCTTACCCGAGGGCAGCACTGCTTACCCTTGAGCAGCACCATAAAACAGCGCTATTGTTGAGCCACCGCAAACTTGGCAACCAAATGCTCCAACACGTCAACGGTAATCTCGAGGCTAGGCACGGGCACAAACTCACGCACAGAATGGGCGTTGTAGCCACCCGTTGCAATGTTGGGGCAAGGCAAGCCACGGAAGGTAAGCTGGCTGCCATCGGTACCACCACGAACGGCCACGCAATGAGCATTTGTAATACCAGCTTCACGATTTGCCTCAAGCGCATTGTCCACCAAAAACTCCAGACCCTCAAAGCACTCAGCCATGTTGCGATACTCAGGCTTAAGAGAAACCTCTACCGTGCCCTCCCCATGGCGCTTGTTAAGAAACGCTGCAATGTCATACAACAACTGCTGGCGTGCCTCAAACTTAGCAGAGTCAAAATCACGCACAATATACTGCAGCTTAACCGCATTGGCATCACCAGAAACCTCAGTGGGCATAAAGAATCCGTCATACCCCTCGGTGTGCTCGGGACGCTCATGAGCAGGCAACAAAGCATCAAACTCACGCGCCACCGTAATGGCATTGACCATAATATCCTTGGCAGAACCTGGGTGCACCATCACGCCAGTAAAGCTAATGTTTGCTTCACAGGCCGAGAAGGTCTCGTAGTTAACCTCTCCCAATGTCTCGCCATCGACGGTATAACACCAGGCGGCACCAAACCTGTCTAAGTCCAACAGTTCTGCACCATGACCAATTTCCTCATCGGGCACAAACGCAATCTTAAGCGTGGGATGAGGCAATTCAGGATGTGCCTTAAGACGTGCAATAAGAGACATAATCTCTGCTATGCCGGCCTTATCGTCAGCAGAAAGCAGCGTGGTGCCATCGGAGCAGACAATATCCATACCTACAAACTTGTCCAAATCAGGCACCTGCTCAGGCGTGGATTGCACGGGCTCACCATTAACAATACCGCTCACCAAAGGACCGCCCTCATAATGCACAATATGAGGAGCAACGCCCTTACCAGGGGCATCAGGCGCACTATCCATATGAGCACACAAACCCAATGCAGGCAAATCTTCAGCACCAGAAGAAGCAGGGACCGTGGCAGTAACGTAAGCATGCTCATCTACGCAAACATCCTGACAACCCAGCTCACGCAAGTCTGCTTCCAACATACGAGCCATATCAAACTGCGTTGCGGTAGAAGGCACCTGCGTATCATTGTCTGGGTCAGACGTTGTATACACCTGTACATAGCGCATAAAACGAGCAACTACATCAGAAACTCCCTCAGGAATGGGCACGCCTGTGTAGTTTTGTGGAATCGTACTATCTGTCATGACTGCTCCTTTGTTTGCAAGCCAATAAAAAATGTCCGCATCCCAGTTTAGAGGAATGCGGACACGTTATTCCTTACGTTCCGGTAACGGCAGCAAATCTATGCTTACGCAAAAGCATTTGGCAACAAGCTCTGGAGCAATCCCGCATTGCGCAAGACATGCCACGTCTTGTGCTACGCCTCGTGTGATGCCTCACGTTACGCCTCGTGTGATGCCTCACGTTATGCCTCGTGTGATGCCTCACGCCGAGCAGCACGTTGAGCAGCGGCCTTTTTAGCAGTTTCAAGGCGTGCTAGTTGCTCGGGACTCAGCTGCATCCCGCATGATTTGGCTGCGCCACCATCGCCCACCACAATAGTATCGGGTAGCACACATCCACCGCGTTTCTCGTCCACATAAGGAGCAACTACATGCTGTGTTGGGTCAGCGGGATTTTCCAGCTTAAAGCCGCCATCAGGATTGTTGCGATAGTTCTCTTTAGCAACGGAAATCATAAGTTTAATACGGTTAAGCTGATTTACCTCAGAGGCACCAGGGTCATAATCCACAGCAACAATATTGGACTCGGGATGCATCTGGCGCAGGCGCTTAATAACGGCCTTGCCAACTACATGATTAGGCAAGCAAGCAAATGGCTGAGCACACACAATATTGGGTGTGCCGTGGTCTATCAAATCCACCATTTCGGCCGTAAGCAGCCAACCTTCGCCCATAGTATTGCAGAGCGATAAAATCTGGCTGGCCTTGTTGCCCAACTCGGCAATGGACTCGTACGGCTCAAAGCGCATGCTTTTTTCCAGCATGTCATTAATGGGCTTGCGCAGTCCCTGTACCATACTAATGCCAGCAGCATGCGCCATGCGGTTAGGAAGCTTAGTGCCCAGCTCATCATTCATATTGATCTGGTTGGACATACCAAACAAGAAGAAGTCCATAAGGTTAGGAACGTTGGCTTCACAACCCTCAGCCTCAATAACCTTAACCAGCTCATTATTGGCTGTGGGATGGAACTTCACCAAGATTTCGCCCACTACGCCAACGCGCGGCTTGGAACGGTCATTGGTGAGCGGTAGCGCCTCAAACGCATCAACCACATCTTGACACAGCGCATAAAACGCACGACGGCTTATAGTAGGTATTTCCTTACGTGCGCGCGCCATGAACTTCTCGTACAGTTCATTGGCAGAACCTGGGACCGTCTCATACGGACGAGTGCGATACAAAAGCTGCATGATAAGGTCACCAAACAGCAGGGTAAAGCCTGCGCGCAAAATCAGACCAGGCTTCATGATGCTAAAGCCAGGGTTATTCTCATCCAAGCTCCTTGCTACAGAAAGGGAAATAACCGGCACCTGATCGTGGCCTGCATCGTGCAAAGCCTTACGGATAAGCGCAATATAGTTGGTTGCGCGACAGCCGCCACCCGTCTGAGAAATAATAACAGCAGTCTTGTTGAGGTCATAGTTACCAGACTCAATAGCCTCCATAATTTGACCCGTTACCAAAATGGAGGGATAACAAATATCGTTATTTACATAGCGCAAACCAGCCTCAATGGCGCCATGATCCACAGACGGCAGCAGCACAACGTTGTACTTATACTGGCGCAAGAGCTCGGCGAGAATATCAAAGTGAATAGGCGCCATCTGCGGAACAAGGATGGTGTAGCCCTCATCAAACATCTGCTTGGTAAACTCCTTCTTTTCCCAAGCAGCGCTTGCCGCCTCTCTTTCTACGGGCACAATCTCATCTTTACCCAGGCCACGCTCCAACTCCGCACGTTGTTCGCTCAAGGCTGCCATAAGAGAGCGAATACGAATACGCGCGGCACCCAAATTAGATACCTCATCAATTTTAAGTACGGTATAAATCTTGCCGGACGCCTCAAGAATCTCCTGTACCTGATCGGTAGTCAAAGCATCCAAGCCACAGCCAAAGCTATTGAGCTGGATTAAATCAAGGTCATTTCTGCTAGCAACAAAACGTGCAGCCCTATACAAACGGCTATGGTACATCCACTGGTCAACCACGCGAATAGGACGTTCGGGCTTCATTTTGTGCGCGACACAATCCTCAGTCAAAACGGCAAAGCCAAACGACGCAATAAGCTCGGGAATGGCATGGTTAATCTCACCATCATTGTGATAAGGACGCCCCGCCAGCACAATACCATGACCATCATGGGCCTCAAGCCACGCTAAAGCTTCGTCGCCCTTACGCTGCAGAGCCTCCTTAAAGTCCAAGTCTGCCTGCCATGCAGCATTAACCGCACGGTCAATTTCTGTGCGTGTAATATGCTCACCACGAAAGACGCCCTTTCCTTCCTTCGCGTCTTTCTCGCGCTGCACGGACACCAACTCATACAAACGCCGCTTAAGCTCTTTCTTGTTGTCATAGGGAATAAACGGAGCTATAAACTGCACGTCGGGAGCGGACAGCTCATCCATATTAAGACTCAGCGCCTGAGGATAGCTCATAACAATGGGGCAGTTGTAGTGGTTGCCAGCAGTCTCGTCCTCAAGGCGTTCCCAACGAATACATGGCATCCAAATAAAGTCTGGCTTCTTTGCCAGCAGGTTCATCACGTGACCATGAGACAGCTTGGCCGGATAACACACGCTCTCCGAAGGCATAGACTCAATACCTGATTCATACACTTTCTTGGAAGAGGGGTCAGAAAGCACAACGCTAAAGCCCAGCTCCGTAAAGAACGTATGCCAAAACGGATAATTTTCATACATGTTAAGCGCGCGAGGAATGCCTACCGTACCACGCGGTGCCGTCTTTGCATCCAATGATGGACGCTTAAACAACAGCTTATTTTTATACGCAAACAGGTTGGGAGCATCCGACTTCTTTTTCTTGGTTCCCGCACCACGCTCACAGCGATTGCCCGTAATAAACTTATGGCCATTGCCAAAATTAGACACCGTAAGCAGGCAATTATTAGAGCACAAGCCACAGTGCACATTGGAATGCTTGACCGTAAGCGCTGCAAGAGACTCACGATCAAGCAGCGTAGAAGTACCATTCTCCCCTGCTCGGTCACGGGCGAGAAGTGCTGCGCCATAGGCACCCATACAACCAGCAATATCTGGACGAATAACCTCACGACCCGTAAGCAACTCAAAAGCACGTAAGGTTGCATCGGACATAAAGGTGCCGCCCTGCACTACCACGTAGTTGCCAATCTCGGAAAAGTCGCGCAACTTAATGACCTTAAACAGCGCATTCTTGATAACCGAATATGACAAACCGGATGCAATATCACCAACGGTTGCGCCCTCTTTTTGCGCCTGCTTAACGCGCGAGTTCATAAAGACGGTACAGCGACTACCCAAATCTACAGGACCAGTTGCCTTAACGGCTTCTGCTGCAAATTGACGCACATCCATGCCCATAGAAACCGCAAAGCTCTCTATGAAGGAGCCGCAACCAGCAGAACAGGCCTCATTAAGCATGATGTGCTCAATAACGCCATCCTTAACCTGCAAGCACTTCATATCCTGGCCGCCAATGTCCAGAATAAAGTCAACCTTGGGAATAAATGCCTTTGCACCACGCAAGTGAGCTACGGTCTCAATCTCACCAGAATCCGCACGTAAGGCTTCAATAAGCAGGGCTTCTCCATAGCCAGTTGTTGTTACATGACCAATGGTACAGCCCGCAGGTAACTTGCTATAAAAGTCATCCATGATTTTTTGCGCGGTGCCCAAGATGTCACCACCGTTATTGCCATACCAGGTATATAACAGCTGGCCATCTTCACCCACAGCAGCCGCTTTCATAGTGGTAGAACCAGCATCAATACCCAAAAAGATACGTCCCACGTACTGTGATAAATCACCTTTGGGCACCACTTGTTTGTCATGACGCTCACAAAACTTCGTATATTCTTCCGGCGTGGCAAAAAGCTGATCTAAGCGCGCAACCTCAGAACCCTGCACATCCCCTAAGTTATCCAGAAGATCAATGAGCTCGCTCAGGCTTATTTGTTGCGTGGATTCACCAGCTAAAGCAGCGCCTGTTGCTACAAACAGATGTGCATTTGTGGGAACAATACGATGTTCTTCATCCAACTTGAGCGTCTCATAAAAACGATTGCGCAGTTCAGATAAGTAGTTGAGCGGACCTCCCAAAAAGGCGACATACCCACGAATGGGGTGGCCACATGCCAAGCCAGAAACCGTTTGATTAGCTACAGACTGAAAAATAGAAGCAGCAATATCTGCAGGAGCTGCACCTTCATTAAGAAGGGGCTGCACATCTGATTTTGCAAAAACGCCACAGCGACTTGCAATAGGATATATATGCGTTGCATCTTTAGCCAGTTCATTCAGGCCAGGAGCATCTGTCTTAAGCAGTGTTGCCATTTGGTCAATAAAAGCACCGGTACCGCCGGCACACGTACCGTTCATACGCTGCTCAATACCATTATCAAAATAAATGATTTTGGCGTCCTCGCCGCCCAGCTCAATGGCACAATCAGTCTGAGGAATGAGGGTTTCCACGGCACGCTTAGAGGCAATAACTTCCTGCACAAATTCAAGCTCAAGCCATTTGGCCAATAGCAAACCACCAGACCCCGTAATGGATGCACGCAAGGTTGCCCCAGATAAATACGTCTGTGCCTTTTGGAACAGTTCGCGCGCCGTTGCACGCACATCGGTATGATGCCGTTGATAATTTGCATACACCAGCTGGGCATTCTCATCTATAACTGCGAGCTTAACTGTGGTAGAACCAACATCAATACCAAGTCGCAGCTGAGCATGAGAAAAATCTGTAGGATGTGCAGGGTGCAACTCTGCCTCATGTGCTACCAAATCCAAAGGACGCGCTACTCGCGCCTGTTCACGATTAGAGAGCTCATGGTTTGTCATAGTTGTTCCCCCTCATAAAACGCAAGGGCCGCGCCAAGCGCACCTACGTTAAAATTCATGCGTCTGTTATACAGATCACCTGGACGCACAAACATAAGCGCCGTCATTACGCGAGATATAATGCTCACATCTTCTTGCATGCCGCGCGTAAGCCAACGAACTAAAACGCCAACTTCGGCAGCAATCGTATAAGTCAGGTAATAATCCAGAAGCGCCTCGCCCACGTATTCATTTATGCCTTCAGCGGCACGCTTATGCACCACATCTCTAACGAGAAGTTCTATGCGGTGTGTAAATCCTGGGTCTCCCCCATCGCCCAACAGCGCAGACATATAGCTGCCGCGTTCTTTAAGAAACTCCAAAGCCTCAATAACTCCCGGGCATGGCTGCAACTGTGAAATAGCATCTTGCAAACCATCTAAATTGGTTGCGGCAATACGCGCAATGTAAGGACGCAAACTCTTGAGCGTCTCATCTTCAGTAGCACGAACCAAGTCGGGAATATCCTTAAAATGCAAGTAAAACGTGCGACGGGTAATCTGGGCACTGTCACACACTGCCGTAACGGTTACCTGCGACAAGTCCCCGGTTTTCTCGATCTCTGTTGCCAAAGCATCACGCAAGGCACGACGCGTGCGCACAATGCGCTTATCGGTACTTGCTGTCACAACAGAGTGAGACGCAGGTGGGGTGTCTTCACAGGCAATTCTGACACGCATGAATGCTCCTCTTTCACCTATTCTTTAGGTTCTTATCAGTTATTACACACTGTGTGTAATAAGTAACAATTTGAGTAGTATTGCACGGCAGAGAAACCCGCGTAAGAGATTCAGGTGTAAAACCACGAAACCGTTACAGTTCACGTAGAGTGCCGCTATACTAGTAAGCTGAAAATGTGCTTAGGTTTTACTTGATGCTCCAGAAAATGATGGGGTACGGTAGAAGCACAGGTACTCCAAAACGCGCTAAGCCAGCTCAACTGTAAGTCCAATTGCTGTCAAAGGAAGTACGTCTTGCCTAGCAACAACCGTTACAATTCTCCTCGGCCTACTCCGCTTGGCCAATCGTCGCAGGCACGTAGCACACAACGACGTACGTCACATGCCGCCCACATACAGCAGCCTGCCAACACCGGCAGACATACGCGTAGCGTACATACAGCTCGAACGCCAAAGCGTGATCCTTCACTGCAGGTCATTATCGTACTTGCATTAGGGGCTTTTGTGATCGTTGGTATGCTCATAGCACTTATTTCTTGTAAAGCTAACCAAGCTCAGAATCAAAAAGTAAACTACGCGGCATCACCTCATGCAGCAACGTCTGCTCCTGTAACGCCTGCGCGTGCCACTACCGCTGATGCCGGTAAGACCATCAATACAGGTAAAGACGCCATGATTGTGGACTATGATCAAGATGGGATTCTTGCCACGGTACCTGAAGGTTTTACAGAGACTACCGCCTATATCAAACTTGTTGACGCAATAGATGACTTTGAATCTCATGGTTATTCGTTGGGCTTCTCGCTTTTAGACTTAAATACAGGTCGCTCACTCAATTACAACGCCGATACCGCCATGTATCCCGCCAGCTCCATTAAGGCAGCTTATGTCGCCATGGTGTACGAGACACACGGTGGAGCAGCTGGCATGTCAAGCGTGGCAGAAAACTGCATTGTTAACTCTGATAATGAGTCATTCCACAGGCTCATTCAAACCTTTGGTCTATCCAGTTATGCCAACTGGCTCATAGACAATGGTGCAGAAAACGCAGGTAAAATAGCCTATATACACTACTATCCCAACATTAGTAGCACTGAGCTATCCAATGTTTGGCAAGAGATTTATCGCTACGGTGTGTCTGGCGAGAAGGGCTCTGAAGAGTTTACGGGTTTCTTGGCTCAGTCCAACCACACTTCTATGGGCGGACTTTTGCGCAATCGCTACACTGTGTGGGCAAAGCCTGGCTGGTATCCAGCAGATGGCACCAATAGTGAGGCAACGGTAGACGCTGGTGTGGTTTTCTCGGACTGCGGGCCTTACGTGTTTGTGGTTATGTCCGATGCTCCAGAAGATTTTAATGCCATGTTTCCTCTGGAAGATGCCCTTAATGCAGCACATGGATGTATGTGTGGTGGCAGCAGCGAACCTGTTTACACGAGCTCAACTACCTTACCTGGTGTTTAATTTACACAACAAAACATCTGAACCATTTAAATCAATTGAGCTAACTGGAACAGTTTCTCAAACAGATTAATGCCAAGTGCATTGAGAACAAAAGCACGATACAAAAGATGTTAGCGACAATGCATGCTATATGTCCGCGTTTTTCTGAAGGCTCTTTTCCAATAGGCCGAATAACCTCAAAGAACAACGAAGTCGTAAAACTTACCGCACCAATCCAATTTATATTTTGAGCTGCAGACGGAAGAGCAAGACATACCACAAACGCTGCAATGATGAGAACCCTATATCCAATACGCAGATACTTACCCGTCTTAGTCTCCCAAATAAAAAAGCAGTTGTTCCATAGGTAATCACTCGTCCTTACGCGTTAAGTTATTACGCAATAAGTTTACTATGACTAATTATTAGCTCTAGTGGTATATCCTTCTCTGCAAATGGTAAATAACCCAGTTTGCTACCCTCTTTTGCTAGAATGAAGTTTTGTAAACCAAGGTATCTCCTACACGGTTTTCTTGGCATGCAACTACACCCGCAAAGAGGTCTCAATGGATATTTCACTCGAAGAAATTGCAGAAACTCGCAGCATG
Organism: Atopobium sp.; assembly: GCF_034113385.1. Taxonomy (NCBI): domain Bacteria; kingdom Bacillati; phylum Actinomycetota; class Coriobacteriia; order Coriobacteriales; family Atopobiaceae; genus Atopobium; species Atopobium sp. The sequence continues at coordinate 23,737 of NZ_JAXEXL010000005.1, forward strand.
GTTTTGGACCAGCATCTGGACATTCGCACTATTACTATGGGCATTAACCTCAGTGGCTGTGCGGATGAAGATCTTGACCGTATGTGTACCAAAGTGTATGACCGCATTACCAGCACCGCCCAAAATCTTGTTCCCACCGCACAAGCACTGGAGTGTGAATACGGTATTCCCATTGTAAATAAGCGTGTCTCGGTAACGCCTATGGCACAAATTGCCGCCGCTTGTCCCAATGAAGACCTCACTCCTCTTGCCCATGCCATGGACCGCGCAGCAAAAACGCTGGATATTGACTTTATGGGTGGCTTTTCTGCTCTTGTTCATAAGGGTATTGGCAATGGTGACCGCCGTCTTATTAACTCTATCCCTGAGGCGCTGGCAACAACCGAGCGTGTCTGCTCGTCAGTAAATGTAGCAAGCCTACGTGCAGGCATTAACATGGACGCCGTTTTGCTCATGGCACAAAAGATTGTAGAGGCGGCAAAACTCACCACAGACATTCAATGTTATGGCGCTGCCAAACTTGTTGTCTTCTCTAATATGGTTGAGGACTCACCCTTTATGGCTGGTGCCGTTCATGGCACAGGCGAGGCAGATGCCGTTATTAATGTAGGTGTTTCTGGACCTGGTGTTATGGCAAGCGCTTTGGAGAACTTGCCTACCAACGCAGACATGATGACGGTAGCTGAGCGCATTAAACAAACCGCTTTTAAAATTACTCGTGCAGGTGAGCTTATGAGTCGTGAGGCCGCTCGCCGTTTAGGTGTCGAGAAAGGCATTGTAGACCTATCACTTGCACCCACTCCCGCCGTTGGAGATTCCGTTGCTCGTATCCTAGAAATTATTGGCGTAGGCACCGCTGGTGGTCCTGGCACTACCTGCGCACTTGCCATGCTTAATGATGCCGTTAAAAAAGGTGGTGTCATGGCATCATCTTCTGTTGGTGGCTTGTCTGGTGCTTTTATCCCAGTATCTGAAGACGCAGGCATGATTGCAGCCGCAGAGTCTGGTGCCTTAAGCCTAGAAAAACTTGAGGCTATGACCTGTGTTTGCTCTGTAGGCTTAGATATGATTGCGGTTCCTGGAGATACGTCTGTTGAGGCAATTGCTGGCATTATTGCAGACGAAATGGCTATTGGCGTTATTAATAACAAAACCACCGCAGTACGCCTTATCCCAGCTATTGGCTGTAAAGAAGGTGACGTATTGGAGTTTGGTGGTCTGTTTGGTTCTGCTCCTGTTATGCATGTTAACCCTCATGCAGGCACCGTGCTGGCTCACCGCGGTGGTCGTTTTCCTGCGCCGCTTAACTCACTTAAGAACTAACCTTTGCCCAGACTCTTAACGTCCGACTATACCTCGCCCAAGAAACGAACTTCAGGCTCAAGATGAACACCAAACTGACGTTGCACCTCTTCTTGAACATGCTCAATAACCCCATGAACATCAGCTGCAGTTGCATGGTCCACGTTAACCACAAAGCCAGCGTGCTTAGTAGATACCTCGGCGCCGCCCACTCGATACCCTTGCAAGCCAGCATCACAAATAAGCTTGCCCGCAAAATATCCTTCAGGACGCTTAAACGTGGAGCCCGCACTAGGCAACTCAAGCGGTTGCTTAGCCGTACGACGCTCAGTTAAATCATCCATCTTTGCGCGAATCTCAGCCTCATTGCCTTCATGCAACAAATACGTTACCTCAAGAACAACAAGACCTTCCTTACTAATACGACTGGAACGATACCCCAGTTCAAGCTCCTCATTAGAAAGCGTGAGTATCTCACCTGCTGGTGTAAGCACGCGAGCAGATTCAATAATATCTGCCATGCAGCCATCATAGGCACCCGCATTCATAAAGGCTGCTCCACCCACCGTACCAGGAATGCCGCAGGCAAACTCCATACCCGTAAGGCTAAGGGCACACGCCATCTCTGCTGCATCAGAAAGAGAAACGCCAGCCTGAGCAATAACGCGCTCTCCCTCTACGGTCAAGTCATCTAAAGCGTCTGCCATGCCAATAATGACGCCCCGATAGCCCGCATCAGAAACAAGCACATCACTACCGCGACCTAACACAAAATAGTCAGAACCAAACTCACGGCAGGTATCAATCAAAACACGTACGCGCTCGAGTGTATCGGGCACCACATATATATCTGCTGGACCACCAATAGCAAACGTTGTGTGCTCACTCATGGGCTCGTCAAAATAGACATTATCCTCGCCGGCAATACTCACTAAACGCGCGGCGAGCGAGGGTTTGTCGTTACCCAAATCAGACATGCTAAAGATTCACTCCTTTATGCTTAAAAATCTTGAACATGAGTATAACCCATCAAGCATGCCCATTAAATGCTATACTCTTACTCACAGTTTCAGGGCGGGGTGCAATTCCCCACTGGCGGTAAGGCTGCATGCCAAGCCCGCGCGCCGAGAAAAACGGCTGATCTGGTGCAAGTCCAGAGCCAACGGTATAGTCCGGATGGAAGAAACGGAGCGCCTCATGGCACAACCTACTTCAAACATACAGCACGATTCTCATTCCACTACCGCTCAAGGTGCATGGACTACCAAACGCATTGCTCTTACGTCATTGCTTTGTGCCGTCTCTGCCATCTGTACGCTCTTTTTAGAGTTTCCTATTTTGCCTGGTCTTGAGTTTTTAAAATATGACCCTTCGGGCATCGTTGCGCTTATCGCCGGCTTTGCTTTTGGGCCAGCAACTGCAGCGGTTGTCTCGGTCTTGCCCTATTTGGTTCACTTTGCAACACACTCTGGATTCTATGGTGTGATTATGGCTGTGCTTGCAACCATTTCACTTACACTACCTGCAGCAACTATTTATCAGCACAAGCCCACGTTTGTTGGCGCCCTGGTGGGTATGTTTGTTGGTGCTGTATGCTGCATTGGTGCTTGTATTATTGGCAACCTCATACTCACTCCTTTGTATATGGGCGCCAGCTTTCATGATGTTGTGGCGCTTATTGTGCCAGCACTGTTACCTTTTAATCTGATAAAGATACTCATTAACTGTGTAGTTGCCGCTATCCTCTACAAGCCTCTTACCAAGGCCTTATCTGAGTAAGTCAATCTTATACATGACCAGCACTTCTCATAACAAACCTCTTGCACGGCTCGACAAGGTGAGCCTGTGGTACAAGGATGTTGCCGCACTCAACAAGGTGAGCCTCTCAATATACCCCGGAGAGCGTCTTTGCATCTTGGGTGCTAACGGCTCGGGCAAGTCAACCTTGGCGGGCGTACTCTGTGGGTTGCTTGCTCCTGATGAGGGCAGCGTTACCCTAGTTGACCAGGATGTTTGCATCAATGGCTCCCCTAACTTTGATGCGTATACAAAAGCACGGCGCTGGCTGGGGCTTGTTTTCCAAAACCCTGATGACCAAATCGTTACTTCCATCGTAGAAGACGACATTGCTTTTGGCCCAGAAAACCTTGGGGTTGACCCGCAAGAAATTACTCATCGCGTTAAGCGAGAATTACAGCGCGTAGCTCTTGAGTCCTACGCCAAGGCAAATCCATCGCATCTTTCTGGTGGACAAAAACAGCGTGTGGCTCTTGCGGGCGCACTTGCTATGGAACCCAAGCTTCTTGTGCTGGACGAGCCAGGAGCCTTGCTTGATGTTCGTGGCAGAAAAAGTGTTATGCACGTCATGAACAATCTCGCAGCACAAGGCACTACTCTTGTGCACGTCACACATTTTATGGAAGAAGCTCTCGCGGCAAGCCGTGTTATTGTGCTGTCCCATGGTCGCATTGTATTGGACGGTACATCGCAAGAAGTGTTTTCTCACACAGACCAGCTGGCGCAGCTTGAACTAGAAGAGCCTTTTATTGCCCAGCTTTCCGCCAAGCTTGCACAAAAGCACGTTCCCATCTCTTGGACCTGTGACGAGAAAGACCTCCGCCAGCAACTTACATGCCTTCTGCAACCCGTCTGCGCATCTCACAACACCATCCCGTCAGCACCACCGCAAAAGCAGACATACCCCCATACAACCGCAACCATCCCAGATGCCGCACCTACCTCTTGCACGCCAGCCATCCAAGCTCATAAGCTGTGCTACTCCTACGCTGCACATGCGCAAGCTGTTGCGCCCACTGCAGATGCTCCACACATCCCAAGCATTGCGTTGGACCATATTAGCTTTGCTATCCCACAAGGCTCATATACTTCAATCATTGGCCAAACTGGATCGGGTAAGTCTACCCTCGCACGGCTCATATGCGGTCTCGAGCGCCCAGACTCTGGTGAGCTACTGGTCAATAACATCAACACTGCCAACAAACGTAACCGACGCAAGCTCCACGGCCAAGTAGGCTATGTTATGCAACGTCCTGAGCGACAGCTTTTTGCTCAAACCGTGCTCGACGATGTAGCATACGGCCCCAAAAACCTCGGTTTCTTAGCAAAAGAAGCTACCGCCTGTGCTCGCCAAGCTCTCCAAGAAGTTGGCTTACTTCATAAACAAAATGCCTCGCCCTTTGAGCTATCTGGAGGCCAAGCGCGTCTCTGTGCCATTGCGGGTATCCTCGCTATGCAGCCAAAGATTTTGCTGTTGGATGAACCAACTGCAGGCCTTGACCCCGCTGGCCGAGAAACCCTCCGTAGGATTCTTGTGCGCATCCACCAGCAAGGTACTACGGTAGTGCACATCACCCACTCTATGGAAGAAGCCGCCTTAACGGACAACATTCTTGTGCTGGACCAATCGCATATCCTTATGTACGGCACGCCATCTGAGGTGTATCAACCGCACAACCAGCAGTGCTTACGTGATGCTGGGTTAGACCTGCCCTATTCACTTATCTTTGCTTTGGCGCTTCAAGCAAACGTCGATGGCCTTACGCTTGGACAGCCGCTCACCATGGATAAGCTCATGCATGAGCTTATCCATGCGCTGTCTCACACTCGTTCTTATACGCATTCCAGCACATCTACGGACACGCCACACTCTACGCCTTCCCCCGCAAAGGCGGTGACGCCTCCATGGCCTTCCATATAACCATTGGCCACTATGTGGCTGGCACTTCTTCCATCCATAAGCTTGACCCACGCACAAAAATCTTGGCATCCTTGGTGCTTATGGTCTCTGCCTTCTTTATTCAAACGCCCATCCAACTGGTCTTTGGTTTAATCTGCGCAGCACTGCTAAGTCGTGCTGCTCAGATTCCCGCTCGCACGTTGTTTGATTCAATCAAGCCCCTTATAGGCATGCTACTTGCACTTGGTTTGATTAATATGCTCATGATTCATCGTGGAGAAGTGCTGTTTACCTGGGGCATTATTACTATTACCAGTGAAGGCATACGGGTAGCACTACTGTATTCTCTTCGTATGATTGTGGCTATTGTAGCGGCATCACTTTTGCTCGTAAGTACCACGCCCACACAGCTCACGGACGCCTTTGATGCGCTGCTTGCTCCCTTGGGGAGCCTAGGCCTACCCGCCCATGAGCTTGCCATGGTTTTCTCGCTCATGTTGCGCTTTATTCCCATACTTGCAGATGAAGCAAACGCCATTATGGATGCACAGGCTATACGTGCAGCCAGCATGCACGAAGGCTCTGTACTCAAGCGCATTAAATCCTGTATTCCCGTCATTATTGCCCTGCTTGCAAGCGCTCTGCGTCATGCCAATGGTCTGGCTCGCTCACTGGATGCTCGCTGCTATGAAGGCGGTGCCGCTCGTTCCCATTGGCATCCTTTGGCGTATAAAAAGCGTGACGCCCTTGCTTGGGGCATCACGCTTATGTACTGCCTTGTTTTAGGAATCCTTGCACGTTACTAAAGACAAACTAAAGGCGCTCAGCCATAGAGAAAATCAAGCGCTCAGACGCATCCCAACCAAGACAAGCGTCAGTAATAGATTTACCGTATACGCCACCATTAACAGGTTGATTGCCGTCTTCTAAATAACTCTCCACCATAAAGCCTCGGAAAAGACCAGCTACCTTGCTCGAACGATTCATGCTGTCCAAAACCTCGTTGCAAATACGCACTTGCTCCAAGGGGCGTTTGCCTGAATTGTCATGGTTGCAGTCAATAACTACCGCAGGGTTGTTATACATATCGGTGGTGTAACAATCTGCCAGACGCTCTAGATGTTCGTAATGATAGTTGGCGTGCGTTCGCCCATCAGAACCAACATAGCCGCGCAAAATGGCATGTGCCAGCTCATTGCCCGTAGTTCTGACTTCCCAATTACGATAAATAAACGTCTGTGACTGCTGCGCTGCATAAATGGAGTTCAGCATAACGTCCAAGCTACCGCCCGTAGGATTCTTCATACCAACAGGGCCAGGAACGCCACTAGCAACCAGGCGATGCTCCTGATTTTCTACAGAGCGCGCGCCCACAGCATTGTATGCCAACAAATCCTTCAAAAACTGATAGTTGGATGGGTACAGCATTTCATCCGCAGTATACATACCTGTTTCTTCAATCACACGAAGATGCATGTGACGAATAGCCTTCACACCCGCCAGCAAATCATCGCCCGCTTGTGGATTGGGGTTATGCAGCAGACCCTTATACCCGGTGCCTTTAGTACGAGGCTTATTGGTATATACACGCGGAATAATTATGAGCTTATCGGCAACTTTCTCAGAAACTGCTGCCAGACGCACCATATAATCCAGCACGGCATCCTCACGATCAGCCGAACACGGCCCCATAATAAGCAGCTTGCGCCCATCTTTACCACGCAACACATTAGCCACAGCCTCATCAAACGCACACTTGCGCTGCTTGGCATCTGCCGATAAGGGCATCTGCTCGCGAATTTCTTGTGGGATAGGCAGCTTGCGCATGAAGTCAAACGCCATGATATACCTCGCTATCTATTTTATGTAATGGATGCATGTTAGCACCTCAACCCATCCGTGCACATGCAATTCATGTAGCTCGCTTATACTTGCAAAGAAACGTTAACAGTTCGCGGCGGCTCAAATGGCTTTCGCGAGGTTCGGAGGAAACATGGACGCTGCAACACCTGCACAACAGCAATGCGTGCTCGTAACCGGTGGCTTGGGCTTTATTGGAAGCCACACCGTAGTTGAACTGCTCAAAGGTGGCTACAACGTTGTAGTTGTAGATAACCTCTTTAATGCAAACGAGAAGGTCTTGGATCGTATTGACACCATCGTAGGTGAAGATGCAGCCAAAAACCTCTCTTTTTACCGCGCAGATGTATGCGACCGTGAGGCTCTTACGAGCATTTTTGATGACAATACCATTACGTCTGTCATTCATTTTGCAGGCTATAAAGCTGTTGGTGAATCTGTGGTAAAGCCTATTGAGTACTATACCAACAACCTCACCTCCACACTAACGCTGGTGGATGTCATGCGCGAGCACGGCTGCAAGTCAATTATTTTCTCGAGCTCTGCCACAGTATATGGTAACCCCGACGCCCTACCCCTTACGGAAGCAAGCCCCAAGAAAAACGCCACTAATCCCTACGGATGGACCAAGTGGATGATTGAGCAAATCTTGACGGACCTTCACACGTCTGATTCCGCGTGGAATGTTGTCTTGCTGCGCTACTTTAATCCTATTGGCGCTCATCCCTCAGGACTTATGGGTGAAGACCCTAAGGGCATTCCCAACAACCTAGTACCATACGTAGCTCAGGTAGCAGTGGGTAAACGTGATGCTATTCATGTATATGGCGATGATTACGACACCCCTGATGGCACGGGCGTGCGTGATTACATTCACGTTTGTGACCTGGCATGTGGCCATGTAGCAGCTCTTACATGGATGAACGACCGCACCGGTGTTGAGGTCTTTAACCTTGGTACAGGTAAGGGTAGCTCTGTTTTGGATGTTATTACGTCCTTCTCGGCAGCTTGTGGCAAAAAACTTCCATATGTTATGGAGCCACGTCGCTCTGGAGATGTTACCGCTAATTATGCCAATTGCATTAAGGCTAAGGAGTATATGGGTTGGGAAGCTCAGTATGACCTGGATGACATGTGTCGTGATTCTTGGAATTGGCAGTCCCACAACCCTAATGGCTATGAAGGTTAATTCATGACCACTTCTTCACACCCCTCCACAACCAAACCATCGGACAAGGGTGCCGCTTTTGCGCAATTCTTAGCCGCCAAACATGCAGGTATTGATGACTATTTGCAAGCCACTGCTCCACGCGTTGCTTCTACAAAAACATCTGGAGTACCTGTAGATGATTTGAATAGTTTTTTGTATGCACCACTACAGGCATTTACTGCTCAGGGTGGCAAACGCACGCGTCCGGCACTGTGCTTATTGGGTGCTCTTGCGGTAGGTGGGGATGAAGAAGGAGCACTAGACATTGCTGCAGCTATTGAAGACTTTCAAAGCGCCGCACTTATCCACGATGATATCGCAGACAAAAGCGAGTTGCGTCGCGGAGAACCTTGTGTGTATCGTACCCAGGGAATAGGGAGCGCCATCACCATTGGTGACCTTGCCTTAGTTAATGTGATTGCACGCGCAGTGCGCGCCGCGCAGCTATCTGATGCCACAAAAGTGCAGCTTATTGAGCTTCTCTGCCAAATGGAAGAACGCACCATTGAGGGTCAGGCACTCGACCTTGGTTGGGCGCGTGATGGTCGCTGGGATATTTCTGAGGATGACTATCTCTATATGGCTTCTCATAAAACGGCTTATTATTCTGCAGCAATTCCGCTTGTTGCGGGGGCCCTTTGTACTGGCAAGGCCACGGATGCTCAGCTACGGGCACTCAATACCTTTGGCATGAAAACAGGTCTTGCCTTCCAGCTCCATGACGATGTGCTTAACTTAGTGGGTAATGCCGCCACTCAGGGTAAGGACTGGCGCAGCGATATAACAGAAGGCAAGCGCACACTTTGTGTTGTACATGCTCTTTCCCATCTGAACACAAAAAACCGCAATGAGCTTATAGAACTTTTAAGCAACACAACATCAGACCAAGCACAGCTTGCATACGCCGTAGAGCTTATGGAGCAGGCTGGCAGTATTGCATATGTTCAAAACTATGCACATACGCTGGTACATGAGGCACAATCTGTGCTGGATGAGGCTCAGTTAACAACAAGCGCCCGGTCAATTTTGTATTCTATGGCAGACTTTTTTATTGAACGTCTTGGCTAGCAGCTTTGAGGTAACTTTGGTCGGGTACACTTTGCACTACGTACAATAAGTTTGCACAACATAACGTAGCATTACGTTTTAGGAGGATAGATGGACCCCATTCGTGAAGGCATGAGCGGAGTTGCCGTGGAAGATATCCAGGAACGCCTGGTTAATCTTGGCTACAACATCGACGATGCCGAGCGCAGTAATGCAACGTTTGGCAGTTCAACCGCTACGGCAGTCACCCGTTTTCGTCTCGATCACGAGCTGTCACTCTCCAGCGAGGTAGATACTGCCTGTTGGGCAAAACTCGTAGAAGAAAGCTGGGAGTTTGGTGAGCGCACACTCTACCTACGTCTCCCTAATTTCCATGGACGGGACATTAAAATCCTGCAAGAACGCCTTAATGTGCTGGGTTTTTCCTGTGGGCAACCCGATGGTTACTACGGTGTTCATACAGAAGCGGCGGTTAAGCAATTCCAAGAAAACATTGGTTTGTTGGCAGATGGCATGGCCTTCTCGGATACCTTTGATGCCATTAATCGCCTACATCATGTATGGAACGGTAAACCTGCAGCTGGCCCTCATCCTCAAATGGGCATGAGCTTTGCCCGTGCTGCATCCGTTTTGGAACATGCTCACCTAGCTTTTAGTGCTGCAGACCCTATCTCGCGCAATGTTGCTGGCCGTCTATGGAACCTTGCACAAGCAACCGTAACCGATGCGGATATTGAACTCATTGATTCTGTGGACGAGCATACCAAACTCACCAAAACGGTCTTTTTGCTCTCGCCCAGCTCGCTTCCATACAACACCAACATCCCCAATGTGGAAGTAGATGACTTAGAAACACTTCCTCGCCGCATTCGCACTGCCTGTGAAAGCTCTCGTGCTTCTCATCCATTGGTGCGCCTTGAGCTTCCTATTGGCACGGATTACGACGGAACCTTCTCTGCTTCTGATGCACAAACGTTGGCAGTTATGTTGCTTGATGCAATTTGCGAAGCATTTTCTAATTAGTAGTAGCGAAAAACACCCTTTGTCGTATACACTAGTAAGGCGCACTGGGGCATCGTCCAATGGTTAAGACACGGGTTTTTGGTGCCTGTAATGGGGGTTCGACTCCCTCTGCCCCAGCCAGTCGCATTTTGACGGCTTAATCTCTTTCTTGGAGGCATAGTAATGCCACTCACCGCGATAGTCCTCGCAGCTGGCGAGGGTACGCGCATGAAGTCCCGTCATCCTAAAGTTATGCACAAATTGCTAGACCGTCCTTTAGTAGGTTGGACGGTTGATTGCGCACGACGCGCCGGCTGTGACCGCATTATTGTGGTGGTGGGGCATGGTGCGCAAGAAGTACGCGATTATATGGGCACTTTTGATGACGTAGAGTTTGTCGAGCAACCCCAACAACTCGGAACTGGTCATGCCGTACGCTGCGTTTTTGATGCTCTGTATTCTGGGTCCAATCCCCTCAATATTCAAGGTAACTTCATTGTTTTGTACGGCGACAGCCCCTTGGTACGCCCACAAACCATTTCTTGGTTGGCTACCACATCCGCTGCGCGTAAGGACAGTTGTACCGTCCTTACCATGACGCCTCCTGACCCCACGGGATATGGGCGTATCTACTCTGAGGATGGACAGGTTAAAGCTATTATCGAGCATAAAGATTGCACTGCTGCACAGCAAGAAGCACTGCGTGAGTGCAACTCTGGTATCTATTGCTTTGAAGGCACTGCTCTTGCAGAAGGCATTACCCAGCTGTCTAACAATAATGCTCAGGGCGAGTACTACCTCACTGATATGATTGCTTGGCTCAATAGCCGTGGTAGCGCTGTTTCTGCAGTACATTGCGAAGAATATACCGAACTTTTGGGTGTTAACTCTCGCGTGCAGCTTGCAAGTGCCAACAAAATCATGCAACAGCGTATTAACCAACAACACATGGAGCAGGGTGTTACCATGCTAGACCCTGCAACGGTGTGGATTGGTCCAGATGTAATCATTGGCCAAGACACAGAAATTTTGCCTCATACACTCATATTTGGTCATACCACAGTTGGCACGGATTGTGTGCTGGGGCCCAACACACGCCTTATCAATGCTAAAGTAGGCAACAATTGCCTTGTGGATGAGACTATTATTGTGGATTCCACCATAGACAACCATGTAACTTGCGGCCCACGCGCTTATTTGCGTGGCGGCACTCACCTGAAGGACGGCGCCAAAGCAGGCACCCACGTTGAGCTTAAAAACTCTGTTGTAGGAAAAGGCTCCAAAGTTCCCCACTTATCCTACCTGGGCGATACCACCATGGGCAGCGGTGTCAACATTGGCGGCGGTTCCATTACATGCAATTATGATGGCGTTCACAAAAATAAGACCACAATTGGCAATAATGCCTTCATAGGCTCGGATACTATGATGGTAGCTCCCGTACATATTGGAGAAGGTGCTGTGACGGGCGCAAGTTCTTGCATTTACGAGGATGTTCCTGCGGGTGCGCTTGGTATTGAGCGTTCCCCTCAGGTCATAAAGGAAGGTTATGCAGCCGCAAGGCAGCAGCGACTCGAGAAAGGCAACAAGTAATGTACGAAACTCTGTGCCAGCCCCTTAACGTAGAGAAACAAATCAGGCTCTACACTGGTACCGGCAATCCACTGCTTGCTCAGCGCATTGCAAATGTATTACACCTTGAGCTGTCTGGTCTTAAGATCGAGAAATTCGCTAATGGCGAGATTTACGCGCGCTTTGAAGAGACCGTTCGTGGCAGCGAAGTATTTTTCGTACAGTCCATTGCAGGTGCTAATGTCAATGACCTGCTTATGGAGACACTCATTGTTGCCGATGCTGCACATCGTGCATCTGCCAGCAACTTTACTGCCGTTATTCCTCACTATGGGTACGCACGCCAAGACCGTAAAGCTGCCAGCCGTGAGCCTATTACTGCTCGCCTTGTTGCAAACCTACTTGAGGCCGCCAGTATTGATCGTGTTATTACCCTTGATTTGCACTCTGGTCAGATTCAGGGCTTCTTTGATATTCCCGTAACCCACCTCACTGCTCTGTATCAGTTTGGTGATTACTTTAAGACCAAAGGCTTTGACATAAACAACACGGTCGTTGTGTCTCCAGATATGGGTCGCGCAAAGGTAGCAAAAAAGCTGTCCGATTATCTTGGTTGTGAAGTTGCCATTGCTCACAAAAGCCGTCCCAAGCACAATGCTGCAGAGGTCATGGGCATCATTGGTAATATTAAGGGCAAAACCTGCATCATCAATGATGACATGATTGATACCGCAGGTACGCTTTGCGGTTCCATTAGCAAGCTTAAGGAAATGGGTGCCGGAGACATCTATGTATGCGCAACCCACGGCATCTTTTCTGGTGCTGCCATTGAGCGCTTGGAAGCAGCTCCTATTGAAGAGTGCGTAGTAACGGATGCTATCCCTTGCGCTATTGCAAACACAGAAGGCTCCAAGATTAAGTCCATCTCTGTAGCACAAGAGCTTGCAGATGCCATCTACGCCGTATACGCTGATCAAACCGTAAGTGGTGTACACGGCGGCAACTCAGAAATGTAAGGCAGTATGCCCAGTTCAAACCTAAAAGAGATTCGTAGTATCTGCGGCTTGGGTAATCCCGAGCCACAGTATGCGTTTACTCGTCACAATATTGGCTTTGCAGTCATAGACGCTCTTGCTCAAGCCTATAACGTACGCTATTGGAAAGATGAGGCAGGCGCACAGGTAGCAGAAGTTACCATTGCTAATAAGCCCATCCTTCTTGTTAAACCACAAAGCTACATGAATACAAGTGGCGGCCCACTTTCTAAGGTGGTGCGTGCACATGGCATTGCTCCTGCAGAAATCTTGGTTATCCATGATGAGGTAGATTTGCCAGCAGGGCAAAACCGCATAAAGTTTGGAGGCGGCCTTAATGCACATAACGGCTTGCGTTCCATCTCTAACAAACTAGGAACCAAAGATTTTGCTCGTATGCGCATGGGAATTGGTCGCCCACCAGGAAAGATGGATGTAGCAACCTACGTATTACGTGAACTTAAGGGCTCCGCCCGTGAGGACTATATTTTTAATGCACAATCAGGTGCCAACCTGTGCCAACAATGTATTTCTTACGGCATACAAACACTTCTTTAAAACTGATTACAAATATGTAAGCAATTTACGTAGGCACATACTCTAGAATAAAATATACGACGTTGTGCATGTTGCACAACCCGGAAGGAAAATCGATAAACCCTTAAGAGGAGGGCTTATCACCGTATGGAGAAAGCGGAGAGGAGTACGGTTAATGTATAAAATCCTCGAAAAGACGCAGTTCTCTGAGAAGGTATTTAAGTTCCGCATTGAGGCACCAGAGATGGCAAAGCATGCTCATGCTGGCCAGTTCTTGATGGTTCGTGCAAACGAGGTGGGCGAGCGCGTGCCCTTTACCTTCGCAGACTGGAATGCTGAGGAGGGCTGGGTTGAGTTTATCTTTATGGTAATTGGCAAGACCACACGCCTTTTGTCCACCTATGAGCCCGGCGATGCGTTGCAAGACGTAACCGGACCTTTAGGCATGCCTACCGAGATGGGTAAGGGTCGCTACGCCGTTATTGGCGGTGGCGTTGGCTTGGCAATTGCCTATCCCGTAGCTCGTTCCTTAGCTGCAGCTGGTAATGAAGTCCATGCCATTATGGGCGCTCGCACCAAAGGCCTTCTTTTGCTTGAAGACCAATTCCGCGAGATTTTGGATGATGACCATGTACACATTACTACAGACGACGGCTCGTATGGCGAGCAAGGCGTAGTAACTGCACCTTTGGAGCGCCTACTGCAGGCTGGTGCAATTGACCAGGTATTTTGTGTTGGCCCTGTACCTATGATGAAGTTCTCTACCCTCACCGCTCAAAAGTACAACACTCCCATTACCGCTTCCCTTAACCCCATCATGGTTGACGGTACCGGCATGTGTGGCTGCTGCCGCGTAGAAATTGGTGGCGAGACCAAGTTTGCTTGCGTTGACGGTCCTGACTTTGATGCAACCAAAGTCAACTGGGATGACCTACGCATGCGTCAGGCATCCTACCTCACCGAGGAAGGTCAATCGCTCAAGGCTTATGAGGAGGCGACTTGCGCATGCCACAGGTAAATGGAAGGTACGTACCTAACGCTAAGGCACCCCGTACTCCCGATAATGAAGAACCCGCTGCCGAGCGCGCAACAGATTTCCGTCCCGTTGATAAGGGCTACACCCCCGAGATGGCAATTGCAGAAGCAAACCGCTGTCTTAACTGCAAAAAGCCTTTGTGCGTAGACGGCTGCCCTGTTAATGTTCAGATTCCTCGTTTTATCGAGAAAATCCGCGAAGAAGACTTTGGCGGCGCCCTGGATGTCATTCGTGAAGACTCCATGCTCCCCGCAATCTGCGGTCGCGTATGCCCTCAGGAAACCCAATGTGAGGGCAAGTGCATCCTTGGTCGCAAGGGCGATCCTGTAGCCATTGGCCAGCTGGAGCGCTTTGTTGGCGATCAGCCTGAACTTGCTTCTGAGCCAGCGGTTGCTCCCTCTAACGGCAAAAAAGTTGCTGTTGTAGGTTCTGGTCCTTCGGGCATTACGTGCGCAGGCGAGCTTGCTCGTAACGGCTTTGATGTAACAGTGTATGAGGCATTCTTTACGGGCGGCGGCGTACTAGTCTATGGCATTCCTGAGTTCCGTCTACCTAAGGCCGTCGTAAAGCGCGAGATTGATGCATTGGCAGAGCTGGGCGTTAAGTTTGAATACAATGCCGTTGTTGGTCGCATCACGGATGCTTCTGAGTTGTTCCAAAAGGGTTTTGACGCTATCTATGTAGCCACAGGTGCAGGTCTTCCCAAGTTCCTTAACGTCCCTGGGGAGAACTTACCTAATGTATTCTTTGCCAATGAGTACCTAACCCGCGTTAACCTCATGAAGGCCAATAACTTCCCTGAGTATGACACGCCTACCAAGCATGGCAAGAACGTCGTAGTATTTGGTGGCGGCAATGTAGCCATGGACGCCGTGCGTACCGCTAAGCGCCTTGGCGCAGAGCATGCAATTATCGCCTACCGTCGTACTGAGGAAGAGATGCCCGCTCGTAAAGCAGAGCTGCACCATGCTAAAGCAGAAGGCGTAGAGGTCATGCCTTTGGTTGCTCCTCTTGAGTTTGTTGCTGGCGAGGACGGCGCTGTAGCTGCCGTACGCGTGCAAAAGATGGAACTGGGCGAGCCCGATGCAGATGGTCGTAGGCGCCCCGTACCTATTGAGGGTGCAATCGAAGAAATCCCTTGTGATGTAGCCATTTCTGCTATTGGCACCAATGCCAACCCCTTTGCTCCCATGATTGGTGACATGAAACTCAACAAGTGGGGCTACATTGAGGCTGATGAAGATGGTCAGACTTCCGATAAGCGCATCTGGGCTGGTGGCGACATTGTAACTGGTGCTGCAACCGTCATTTTGGCAATGGGTGCCGGCAAAACTGCTGCCGCTGCTATTACTAAAGCACTTGCGTAAAACCTACACTGTCTGCTGTAGACAACGCAGTAAGACACGCGTTGCATAGCATATCTATGAGAGACCCGGTTAGTTGAAGTACCAGGTCTCTCTTTTTGCGTTCCCCTATTCGTTGCCTTATTGAGCGCAGCTTTACTCCATAATAGGGATATGAATAAAAAGGCTCACATACCAGATACAGCCAGTCCTAGTCATCAGGATTGGCAAAACACCTATGACAGGGTCTTTGAGTCCTTGTGGGTCAAACTCATATATGCATGGTTTTTTATACTCTTCACTGTTCCCTTTTCGGCACATATTGAGTTGCTTGCCCCTAAGGTCAACAACGCATTTGCCTGCATCTCTATTGGTTTTATCGTTGGGTATGTATTACATGTACAGCTAGAACACTTCAGCTATCTTACTGTGTATCGTTTAGCCCTTAAAGCAGCATGTTTACTTGGTATAGGCGTAACACTTCTGGTTATGTACGGAGAGGTATTGCGCTATGCAGTTATTTTTGGACTAGCACTTTTTGATACTCTGCCTGGAATGTATACCCTCCAATTTATGCTCGGAGAACTTGCATATATTTCACTTTTACCAGCTGGTATTGTGTGTAGCTTTGCCTTACTTGATGTTAAGAAGACTGTCGATAAAACCACTCCAGCAATACAGCTCAGTCCTCTGCAAGTGCTCTGTATCAGCAGTGTCCTTATAGTTTGCATAGCTCTTAAAGTACTAGGGTCATCATCGTATATTGCTTCAATACATAATCCAATGGTGCTTCTTATGCTTTTTATACACTCTGCCCTAGTATTTTATTTTTTGTGGCTCCTTAAAACGACCAGTAGCTCCCCTGTATTTGAACCAGCTATTTACTTTTGTATAGCAAGCATTGGGTTTTTATCTTTGCGTTTTGTAAAGTTAAGCAGTTACCCTCTGTTACCTATTGTTTTGCCCGTTATATATCTGATCACAACCATAGCTCTCTTCATATACCTTCTGTATAGTAAGCAAGCCTGGAAGTCACAAACGATACAAGCATCAAGCCAAACGGCTATACCTC